>NZ_JBOBDQ010000002.1:0-197492 GCF_050586565.1 Pseudomonas sp. WC1 | reverse complement strand
TGACCGTGGGCTGCTGTTCAGCGGCGGCGACATGCAACTGTATACCGACAGCCTGACCAACTTCTACGGCGACGTTTACAGCCTGGCTGGGCTGACGGTGGCGCGGGATGGCGCGGGTAACAGGGCTACCCTGCTGGAGAACATTTCCGGCAGTCTGGAAAGTGCCGCAGACATGTCCTTGCGCGCTGCGACGATCGATAACAGGAAGGAGTTCATCAAGACTACCGACCGTTTGATCTCGGGTGCGATCGGCCTGCGCTCCACCGGACGTGCCTCAGGCCACTACGTCCTGCAGGAGTCTTATGAGACCAAGCTCGAAATCGATACGCCCGCCTCGATGATTGCAGCGGGTGGGCATCTGCAAATGCAGGGGCAAACGCTCACCAACTCAAACTCGGTCATGTCGGCGCGCGGTGATCTGATCGCTGACTTCGCTACCTTCAACAACGTCGGGACGAGCTTCGGTTCGTTCAAGACGCTCAAGTCGTTCAACGTAAGCGTTGGTGGGCGGGACTGGCTTGCCGCGGCTGCCCAGTACAACGCCGCGAATGATCCCGGCTATTCCATGACTACCCTGAATTCCCGATGGGCCCGTGGGCCCGTGGCCAACTTCAGGCACTGGGATGCCGGATGGAATGAGTCTGTTGCCGTCCCGAGAATTTCCGGTTCGCCTCAAGCCTACGAAGAGAGCTTCAGCCTGGGTTGGATCAATAGCTGGGGCTGGCGACACGGCGTGAGCTTTCTGAACGTTGCCCCGGCTTACAGTGCCGGCGGCACTCGCGTTGCGCTGCCGGCGCAGGTACAGAACTTCTTTGATACGCGTACCGTTGCCTTGCCTGGACAGGCTGGCGTGATCAACGCGGTCGTGCAAGCGGGTGGCCGCGTGCAGATCAATGCCACGCAGAACCTGACCAACAGCGTCATCCAACAGAGCCAGGCCATCGGTAGCCCGGTGGCCAAGTCTTTCGATCCGGCGCTGCCTGGCGCCACGGGCACTGCTCTGGTTTCGCTGCATGCGCAGTTGCCTCCCGATCTCGCTCGCCAGCAGGTCAATCCGCTGACGTTAGGCAGCTTTACGTTGCCTACCGGACAGAATGGATTGTTCCGACTGAGCGGGGCGAGCGGTAACTCGGCAATGGCTTCGTCCCCAAGCTGGACGTTTGCGACGTCCGCGATTTCCACAAGAGAGCGTGAAGCGCTGACGCCTGTGGTCGGGACAGGAACGTTGCAAGCCGGCGATGCGGTATCCACAAGGATTTCCGATTCCCAGATCGAGCGTGTCGGCCATCAAGCCAGCACCTTGGCCGGGCAAGCCAGCAGCATTGGTGTTCTCGCACCGACTGGTGCATCCGTGGATGTCCAGGTGCCTCAACGTTCCCTCGGTGCCACAGGGCAAGCGCTGAGCGTTACCAGCAACTTGGGTATCAGCGGCATGCCGCGAGTTCCCGGTCTTACCCCGACGGTAGGCAATCCGTACGTCAGCAAGCCGCACAAGTATCTGATCGAGACCAACCCGGTCCTCACCGAGCTCAAGCAGTTCATGAGTTCCGACTACCTGCTCGGCAATTTGGGCTACGACCCGGACCAGAGCTGGAAGCGCCTGGGCGATGGTCTTTACGAACAGCGCCTGATCCAGCAAGCGGTGGTGGCCCGCACCGGCCAGCAGTTCATCGATGGCCAGACCTCCGGTGAGCAACTGTTCAAGTACCTGATGGACAATGCCATCCGTAGCAAGGATCAGCTCCAGCTAAGTCTGGGGGTGGGACTGACGGCTTCCCAGGTGGCGGCGCTGACCCATGACATCGTGTGGATGGAAAAACACCAGGTCAACGGCGAGGAAGTCCTGGTTCCGGTGCTTTACCTGGCCCAGGCCAATAACCGCCTGGCGCCCAACGGAGCGCTGATCGCCGGCCAGGACGTGCAACTGATCGCCGGCGAGAACCTGACCAACGTCGGGATCCTGCAGGCCAGTCGCAACCTCTCCGCCACCGCCGGCAACAACCTGGTCAACACCGGCCTGATCCACGCCGGAGAACGCCTGGAACTGCTGGCCGGCAACAACCTGAGCAATAGCGCCGGCGGCATCATCACCGGGCGCGATGTAAGCCTGACCGCAGTCAGCGGCAACATCATCAACCAGCGCGACCAAGTGCGCCATACGATGTCCTATGGGGGGGTGACCAACCAATGGGATTACCTCGACAATGCCGCGCGTATCGAGGCGTCCAATGGCCTGGCCTTGAAAGCCGGTCAGGACATCAAGAACATCGGCGGCGTGATCAAGAGCGAGGGGGACCTGTCGCTCAGTGCTGGACGCGACGTGAGCCTGTTGGCGGTCGAGCAGCGCGAGGGGTTCTATACCGGATCTCAGCGTAGCAGCACCGTGCAGCAACACGGCGCTACCCTTGAAGCCGGTCGCGACCTGAGCATTGGCGCAGGTCGCGATCTCACCGCCGTGGCCAGCCAGATCGACGCGGGGCGCAACCTCACCCTGGCTGCGGGCGAAGACCTGAACCTGAGCTCCGCCGCCAACGAAGCCCACAGTTTCAGCCGCAGCAAGAAGGTCACCCAGTCCCAAGACCAGGTCACCCAGGTCTCGACCACGCTCAAGGCCGGTGGCGACGTCTCACTGTCCGCAGGCCAGGACATGGCCATCGTCGCCAGCCAGGTCAAGGGCAAGGGCGATGTCGACATCGACGCCGAGCGCGACCTGACCATCGCCTCCGACCAGAACGAAAGTGCTTCGTACTACCTGAAGAAGAGCAAGGGCTCGTTCGGTCGCAGTAGTTCCAAGCAGCAGGAGAGCTACCACAGCACCAACGTCGCCTCGGTGATCGAGGCCGGCGGCGACCTGACCGTCAACGTCAGCAAGAAGGCCGATGGCGGCATCGCCCTGGACGGTGGCCGCGATGTCGCGGTGATCGGCAGTCAGCTCAAGGCCGGCGGTGATGTCATGCTCGGGGCTACCGGCGATGTGGCGGTACTGTCCGGTGTCGAGGAGCACGGCGAGTACAGCAAGAAGAGCAAGTCCGGTTTCCTTGGCCTGTCGAAAAGCGGCAAGAGCCAGTTGCAGACCCACGCCACGCAGGTCGGCAGTGAACTGGATGCCGGCAACGACATCGTGGTTGCGGCAGGCAACGATGTGCGCCTGCGCGCCAGCGAGGCGAATGCCGGCAAGGACGTCGAGCTGCGTGCGGGGTTGCTGGACAAGGAGGGCGACATCAACCTGGTGTCGGCCAACGACACGGCCTACAGCCACAGCGACTCGTACAAGAAAAAGATCGGCATGTCGGTTGCCCCCGGCATCGTCGTCGTCCCGTCCGTTTCGGTAGCCTCGGCGAAGAAAGCCGGGCAGGAAGCACGCAGCAGCACCAGCGTCGGCAGCCAGGTCCTGGCCGTGCGTGATGCCTCGCTCCAGGCCGAGCGTGATATCAACGTGCTCGGCAGCGGTGTCAATGCCGGTCGCAATGTCAGCTTGAACGCGGGACGTGATGTCAACGTCGCCGCCGCCGAGAACCAGAGCGACAGCAAGACCTGGTCGAAAACCTCGAAGATCGGTTTGAGTACCAGTGCCGACGACAACGGGATCAAGGTGTTCGCGGGCGTCGAGAAGGAATTGGCCAAGGATCGCCTGCGCGAACAGTTGGCCTCTGCCAGCCAGATCAAGGCTGGCCAGGACCTGGAGGTCAACGCGGGGCGTGATATCAATCAGACCGGCTCGGACTTGATAGCAGGCCACGATATCAGCCTGGGCGCGGGCCGCGACATCAACATCGACGCGGCGCGTGAAACCCGTATCCACGAGCAGGAGCGGGAGTATGCGACCCAGGGTGCCGGGGCCTCGATCAACCATAACTTCGGGCGCACCAAGGACGCGGTGAGCAACGCCGGCAAGGGCGAGAATGGCGTGAGCAAGGTCGCCAGCACCCTGCAGGCCATCGACGGCATCAACCAGTTCCTTGCCGGGCCAACCGGCGACCTCAAGATCGGCAACAGCTCGCAGAAGAACCAGCAGACCAGCATCGAGCAAAGCAACCGTGGCTCCAGCCTGGAGGCCGGCAACGATATCAAGCTGCAGGCCGGCAACGACGTCAATGTCAAAGGCAGCCAAGTGCAGGCCGGGCGGGACATCGACGTCAAGGGGCGTGACATCAATATCGATGTCGCCCACGGCAGCAGCACCCAGAAGACCCGCGAGTCGCAGAACTGGGCCGGGGTTCACGGTGGTACCAGTGGCGGCATCAAGGTCGGCATCGGCGCCAGCCATGGTGCTGCGGGTGCCGATGGCACCCAGGGCAACTCGACGCCGAGCCAGCTCGACGCGGGGCGCGATATCAAGCTCGACGCCAGCCACGACCTGAACATCGTCGGTTCGCAGGTCAAGGCCGGGCGTGACATCGACCTTGCCGCAGGCAATGACCTGAACATCCGCGCCGCGCAGAACGACTCGCACTACGAACAGAACCGTCGCAACGGCGGTGGTGAAGTCGGGTTGGCGTTCGGCTCGGAAGGGGTGGGGATCTACGCCAGTGTCAACCTGGGCAAGGGCCAGCTGGAACGCGACGCACAGCGACACCAGGAAGCCTACGTCTACGCAGGCGACCAGCTGAAGTTCACCAGTGGCAAGAACACCAACATCAAAGGCGCCCAGGTACGCGGCGACGAAGTCATCGGTCGTGTGGGCGGCGACCTGAACGTGGCTTCGGCCATCGATACCGGCAAGGTCAAGGGCAAAGAGTTCGACCTGAGCGCCACCGTCACGGTAGGCCCGGGCTCGGGTATCAGCGGCTCGGTCGGCAAAGGCAAGACCACGGGCGAAACCGAGTGGGTGGAAAACCAGACCCGCATTACTGCCCGGGACAAGGTCGACATCCGCACCGAAAACCACACCCAGCTCGATGGTGCCCTGATCGCCTCCGACAACGGCAACCTCAAGCTCGATACCGGCACGCTGGGCCACAGTGATATCGCCGGCAAGGACCAGGAACGCGGCTATTACCTGAACGTCGGTGGTACCTGGAAAAAAGGGACAGCAGCAACACAGCAGGACAGCAGCCAGACGGGCAAGGGTGACAAAGGCGAGAACGGCTGGAGCGTCAGTGGCTGGAAGTACGAGAAGGACCGCGAGCAGATCGTCCGTGCCACCGTGGGGGCGGGTGATATCACTGTGCGCGAGGATGCGGAGACGGGGAAGGACTCCACTGTCGGGTTGAATCGGGATCTGGACAAGGCTTACGAGATCACGCGGGACCATGAGTCGCGCACTGATCTTTATGCGACTGGGTCCTCTACCCACGCGGTGATGAATCCCGTCCAGACGCTGCAGCAGTGGAAAGACAGCGCGGCAAAGTATGGGGAGAACAGTGAAGAGGCTCTTAACAAACTAGGTGACGTGTTCCTTGCGACCGCGGCGCTGGCTGTTGGCACTAACCCTGATTCAGTGAATTTCGGGTTAGCTACGCGCGAGATTTATCGTCAACTGGGCAGTCGCTACGAACAGACGCGCTCGAACGTCGTCAGGTCGCTGCTCGGTCGTATTGCTGGCAATCAGAACAGCGAGGCGTTCGATATCGTTGCCCAACGCCTGACCGAGGTGGCCGGCGAGGACCCGGCCAGGGTGGCCAAGATCCTCAATGACATGGCGAAACTGAACGGGCAGAAACCTGGGCAGCAGAATTTCGTCCCGGTGGCCTATGCCGGTTATGTGTTGATGGGGGCACTGGCTACTGCCCTGGGTGTTAGCCAACTTGCACCAGAGCGTCAGGAGGAAATGCAGGCTGCGGTGTCGAGGGCGATTGACGAGATCGAGGCTAATGTCAGCGATCTCAACAAGCGTGCGCAGATGATCAAGCTGATCGTCGAGGTGTCCCTGCAAAATGAAGGGCTGCCTATTCACGTGCTTGATCCGAGGCTGAAGAAGTACGAAGGATTGTTGGTTGAGGCCGGGACGCAGAATCCTAGCAGTGGAGGGTATGGTGAGGGCGGGCAGGTCGTCACGACGCCGCATACCGGGGGAAGTCAGCTTGATGGGCAGCACGGGCGAGATGTCTATGTGACCCCGAGCCACCAGCAGGATATCGGGCTTGTATTTTCCGAGAACCCTCTTGAAAACCAGGCTGCCCATGATCTCCTGACGGCAATCAATAGTATTCCATCCAAGACACAGGCGACGAAAAGTGCCACGATGGTAGGTGCTTTCGATCCGTTGACAGGAAAAGTTGCGGTGGGAAGCAGTAACGCGTCGATTACTGCCGATTCACTGCATCCTGCCACGGTCGCTTATATAGAAACGCAGTTGGGAGTGAAGGTTGGTGAGTTTACGGACTTCTGCAAGAATAAGGTGGGTGCCTGCGCCGAAATTTCGGCGGCGGATCAACTGGTAAGGCAGGGCGCTGTGCCTGGGAACATAAAATTTACTGAAGCCGTCAGGCCCCGTGATGTCTGGCGACGAGACGATGTTCCTCCCGGCGCCATCATAAAAACTTGCGAAAATTGCGCGGTGACATGGCCTAAGGGGAGCCGGTAATGAGCCTTGATGAACAATGGGAACCCGGATTCGGTACCATATACACGTGGTTGGCCATGGATAGAGTTGGTCGAATTGCGGTCATGGTGAACAATTGTTTTGGTGATATTCCGAAAGTGCTCTTGGCACTGAGTGGAGCGGAGGAAATGCTGGACGCCCTCAGTGAATTCATGTGGGAGGAGTCTCAGGTCTTTCGGTCGTACCCACCTTTGAAGAAATGTGGCTTTACGGTGGACTTGTATTCGGCATGGCGCTGGCAAGGAAGAGACAAGGCTTTCGTTCTGGGTGAGCTGTTGCGCGATCTCGAAGAGCGAGGAACCTACAGTGAAGCCAGCCTTGCCTTCAACAAAGGTTTCTTTGTCTATCACGCCGTCGAAGGTTCCCGAGAGGGAGAGGATTTTCCCGTTGGGTTTGATGGCCCTACGAGTATGGGAGACTACTTCAGGTTTCTGGTGCCAGGGGAGTATGCATCGATTGAAGATTTTCCAGAGAGCCTGAGGCCAGGAGTTGTCGTCTCTCAAACCTTGGATTTCGATTCGAAACAAGTGTTGAATGGGAAATGTATCAATGAGTATTTTTGCAATTTGTACAGGTGTTAAGCCTGGGGCGAAAAGCATGTTCGCCACACACAGGCGGGAGTTTAATAGCATCTGACCGGCGTTGTCGTGAGCGAGTTTCGGCTGATTCGTGACATGGAAGGAGTAGCCGTGGATAGGTATGACGATCTGCAGTCGGACAAGGCATCCGGCCTGCTTGCAAAACTGGAGGCAGCCAATGCGCAGGTACTCGTTTCAATGATCCGGAAAATGAATATATAGCAAAAGATGTTTCTTGCGTTGTGCGGAATGACAGGAAAGATGCAATCGTGCAGGTGTCAGATAAAAATTGGGTAGCCCATTGGGATTAGTAATGCAGGAGTTCATGTTTGTGGGTGTGGGGCCAGAACCTACTAGGATGTGGGGTGATACACCTCTATTCAATTTAGAAGATGGAGGTAAGTTGCTAGATTTTTGTGAGGTGCACGATGCGGCTGTGCTCGGAGTCGAGGGATTTAAAATTGTGGGCGATAAACGAATTCCTGACTTGGATTGTACCGCAGACTTTTCTTCTTTGGCGGTATCCGCTGGAAAGAGATTTCCTGCTGCGTCGAGGGAGTCAGCCAGGTATTTTCTTGACACGATTTCAGGTTCTGATGTTCTTCTGGATTTCGTTATAGTTAGAGGTTGATGGTGCAAATGCGCCAGACCAGTTGAGCCGGATGTTATAGGTGGAGGTACGCAGAGGGGTAGAAGAGGGGCAGATTTATTTGTCTACTCTAACCTTTACTTTGGAGAAAAGGGGACAGATTTATTTTCCTAGGTGCAGGCTGAGATCACGGATGTTGAAACGGACTTCAATAACGCGGTGATCTTCAAACTGGTGAAGCAGTTGCGGCAAAGCGCCGCCCAGCGAGGCGATCACTGGACCGCGTTCACCCTTTCCTACCGACGGGGCGGGCAGGTCAAGACCTTTTTCAGCTACGACCAGAGTAACTCGACTGACTCGCAGGTGTGATCAGGGGGGCGTGGTGGGATGGAGCCCGCGATTGATAAGTATACGCGGTACTTTACCAATGAAACGCTTGGCCCGCTTTAAACCGCTCGGGCGGCACAAGGCCGCTCCTTGCAGGCTTATGCTTCTGCCTGGCGTGACAGATATACCGGCGGCACCTGGTCTACCAGCCAGACACCGTTATCCGCTTGATAGAACACTGCTCCCGCTGCGCACATGGCCTGGGTATCGACCGTGAGCAGCACTGGCTGACCATATCGCTTGCCCACCGTCAACGCAGTCTGTGGATCCTCGCTCAGGTGCACATGATGGCGGCTGCCCGGGATCAAGCCCTGGGCTTCGATGGAGGCCAGGAAGCGGCTGGTGGTGCCGTGATAGAGCAGGGCGGGTGGCGCCTTGGCGACGTGGCGCACTTCGACCTGGCTGCTGCTGTGGCCTTGGGCGGCGCGGATGCGGCGGCCATCGTCGGAGAGGGCGAAACGGCGCTTGTCATTGGTCTCGACCACTTCACGCAGGGCGTGCAGGTCGAAGGCATGACCTTGCCTGCCGGCGCCGTGGATCAGCGCGTCGACATCGGCCCAGCCGTCGCGGTCGAGGGACAGGTCGATGGATTCGGGTGCGTGGCGCAGTACGTAGCTGAGGAACTTGCTGAGGGTGTCGCGTTGTTTCTGGTTCACTGGAAAGGTCCTTTTCCATGTCTTCTGGTCGTTTGGGTCGGGGGGCATTCTCCGGGTTTGGGGTGGGGTTCTCAAGTGTGTGCAATGACCTGTGGAAGCGAACTTCCACAGGTGCGTTTGTTACATCAACCCTGACGCAAAGCGTCGAGTAGCGTCTTCAGTTTGTCGCGGCCCTCGGCATCCAGCCCGAACACCGGTCGACGTGGTTCGCCTACCGGTAGCCCGGTCATCTCAAGGCCAGCCTTGATGGTCGCCGGCAAGCCGCCCTTGAGAATGAAGTCGAGCAACGGCAGCTGGCGGTAGAACAGCGCCTTGGCCTGTTCCAGCTCACCGCTCTGCACCGCCTGGTACAGCCGCAGGTTCAGTTCGGGAATCAGGTTGGCCGCCGCCGTGCACCAGCCCGTGGCTCCGGCCACGAAGGCTTCCAACGCCAGCGGGTTGCAGCCATTGTAGAACGGCACCTGGCCCTCGCCGAGCAGCTGCAGCTTGTGCATGCGCTGGATGTCGCCAGTGCTCTCCTTGACCATGGTCACGTTGTCCACCTCGCGCACGATGCGCAGGATCAGCTCCACCGGCATGTCGGTGCCGCTGGTAGCCGGGTTGTTGTAGAGCATGATCGGGATGTCGATGGCCGCGCCAATGGCGCGGTAGTGCTGGAGGATCTCGGCTTCGCTGAGCTTCCAGTACGCGGCTGGCAGCACCATTACCGCGTCGGCGCCGTGCTGCTGGGCGAAGCGGGCGCGGCGCACGGCGCCGGCGGTGGTCAGGTCGGAGACGCTGACGATGCTCGGCACGCGCTTGGCAATGCGCTCCAGGCTGTACTGGGCGACCTGCTGCCATTCGCTGTCGCTCAGATAAGCACCTTCGCCGGTGCTGCCCAGCGGGGCGATGGCGTGGGCGCCGCCTGCGATCAGGCGGTCGATGGACTGGCCCAGCGCGGGCAGGTCGAGCTGTTCGCCGCCGGCGCTGAACGGGGTGATGGTGTAGCCGATGATGCCGTGGAATTGATTAGTCATTGTGCAAGGCTCCGCAAGCAAGGCGTAAAGGGATCAGTTCAGGCAATCGGCGTGGCTGCGCAGGGCCTGCCGGGCGTAGTAGTTGAAGGCGGCGCCGTGGCGCTTGGGCCGGTCGATCCAGTCGTGGGCGTCGCGGCCCAGCTCCGGGGCGATTGGCTTGATGGTGCCGGCGGCCATCGCCAGCAGTTGCAGGCGCGCGGCGCGCTCGATCAGTTGGGCGTAGACGCAGGCCTGTTCGATGCTGGTGCCGGTGGACAGCTGGCCGTGGTGCGAAAGCAAGATGGCGCGCTTGTCGCCCAGGGCGGCGCTGATGATCTCGCCTTCCTCGTTACCCACCGGCACGCCCGGCCAGGCTTCGAGGAACGCGCAGTCTTCGTACAGCGGGCACAGGTCCATGTGCGAGACCTGCAGTGGCACCTCCAGCATCGACAGCGCGGCGACGTGGGTGGGGTGGGTGTGGATGATGCAGTTGACGTCGGGGCGGGCGCGGTACACCCAGCTGTGGAAGCGGTTGGCCGGGTTGGGCATGCCTTCGCCTTCCAGCACTTCGAGGTCTTCGTTGACCAGCAGCAGGTTGCCGGCGGTGATCTCGTCGAAGCCCAGGCCCAGTTGCTGGGTGTAGAAGGTGCCCGGTTGCGGGCCACGGGCGCTGATCTGCCCGGCGAGGCCCGAGTCGTGGCCGTTATCGAAGAGAATTCGGCAGGTCAGGGCCAGCTTTTCGCGCACAGTCCACGTATTATCGGCAAGCGAGCCTTGCATCTGTGTCAGTGCCTTTTGCACCAGCTGGTCTTTGCTGAGGGTAAGGGTATTGGCCATGGGGAGCTTTCCTCTGTGGCGTGATGACGGATGTCAGGGTTGGCTCGCCCCCGAGCTTTGGACGGTGAGGGGGCGAACCATCAGATGACACAAATAATCCTATATGACACAAAGTGTCATGCGCAAGTGCGTTTGTTCGGGAAACCTGCTTCACATGTCTATCCGACTGAAACTGCTGAGAAAGAAACTGGGCATCACCCTTGAGCAGCTGGCCGAGAAGTCCGGCATGACCAAGAGCTATCTGTCCAAGGTCGAGCGTGGCCTCAACACGCCGTCGATTGCCGCGGCGCTGAAGCTGGCGCGGGCGTTGAACGTCAATGTCGAGGAACTGTTCGACGGCGAGCACGACGGCCAGGCGCGCTACAGCCTGGTGCGTCGCGGCGAGCGCCAGGCGCTGGTGGGCGGTGGCGAGGGGCCGGGCTATGCGGTGCTGACCTCGCAGGTCGGCCAGCGCAGCCTGTTGCCGTTTCTGATCCAGCCGCCGACCGAGTTCAGCGACCCGACCTTCAAGGAACACGAGGGTGAGGAGTTCCTGTTCGTCCACGAGGGGCAGGTGGAGGTCGACTTCATGAGCGAGCGGGTGCTGCTGGAGGCCGGCGACGCCTTGCATTTCAATGCCCAGACCCCGCACCGCCTGCGTTCGGTCGGCGAGCGCCAGGCGCAGTTGCTGGTGGTGGTGCAGGGCGGCGAAGGGTGAGGGTGGGGCGATGATCGAGGTCTCGCGGTTCTGGCGTGATCCGGCATTGCCCTTCGTCGAGGCCCGTCTGGTCGGGGATGGCCGCCAGGTGTGCTACACCGCGCATTCCCACGCGAGCTTTTCCATCGGCGTGATCACCGGCGGGCGCAGCACTTACCTGACCGGTGATGCACGGCATGAGGTGACCGTGGGGACCACGGTGCTCATGAATCCAGGGGTGGTACACACCTGCAACCCCCTCCAGGGCGAACCTTGGTCCTACCTGATGCTGTTCGTTGATTTGCCGTGGCTGCAGGCTCGAGGGTTCGAACTGCCGGCAGCGACATTGAGCACGTCGACTGCGCTGTACGGGCGGTTGCTCGACCTGTTCGCCGGGCTGCTCGACAGCGAGGCGCTGGACAAGGCCGAGCGGCTGGCGACGTTCTTCACAGAGCTGCCAGGTTATCTCGAGGGCGGCGCGGCGCGTCACCCACAGGCGCATCCACGCCTGGAAATGGCCGCCGCGTTCATTCGCACCCACCGTCTGGATCCGCTGACCCTGGAGGACATCTGTGCTGCGGCGGGCTTGTCACGGGCCTACCTGACCCGCGCATTCGGCAAGCGCTTCGGGCTATCGCCGCACGCCTACCTGCTCGACCAGCGGGTGCAGCATGCCCGGGCGCAGTTGCGCGCAGGCAGGGCCATCGCCGAGGTGGCGCTGGAAGCCGGCTTTGCCGACCAGGCGCATCTGCAGAGGGCTTTCAAACGGTACCTGGCGACCACGCCGGGGCACTATCGCAACGCCTGAAAAGCACGTGGGCTTGCCCCGCGATAGGGCACGAACTGTCAACCTCCTACCATCAGGTACACCGCGCTCGCCACCAGCAACCCCGCCAGCACCCGATTGAGCAGACGCATCCGCCACGGCTCGGCCAGATACTGGCGGATCACGCTGCCGGCCCAGGCCCAACTGGCCACGGAGACGAAACAGATCGGCCCGTAGATCCAGGTGAACAGCCACAACAGCTGTTGCTCGCCGCCGGTATAGGCGCCGATGCCGGCCACGGCCGCCAGCCAGGCCTTGGGGCTCAGCCACTGCATGGCCGCGCCGTGCCAGGCGCTTGGCGCCCGCTGGCCATCCTCGGCGCCCAGCGCGCCGTCGTCGCTGGCCAGCTTCCATGCCATGTACAGCAGGAACAACACCCCGCCCCAATGCAACAGCTGCCCCAGCAACGGCCAGCGCAGCAGCAGCTCATGCACGCCCAGCCCGACCAGCACCAGCAGCAGGCAGAAACCCAGGGTGGCACCGGCCGCATGCCCGATGCTGGCCCGCAGGCCATGGCGCGCGCCGCTGCCGAGGGCGACGATGTTGACCGGGCCGGGGGAGATGGAGGCGGCGAGGGCGAAGGCCGCCATGGACAGTGTCAGGCTCATCGGGCGTTTCCTTATGGCGAGGATAGTGCGGCTATCCTGCCCGATGCTGCGGCGCGGGTATTGAACAAAAATGCCCATGGGGCCTATCAGCTGGAGGGGGTGTTGGCGCTGTCCTGGGTCTGCTGGGCTTGCTGCTGGGCGGGTGACTGGGCGTCACCCTTGGCGATCTGCTCGGTCTGCTGGCGTTGCAGCGCCCATTGGTCGCTGCGTTCCTTGAGTCGGTCGGCACCGCCTTCGGCAAAGGCCGAGGTGGCCGAGATCGTTGCCAGCAGGGCGAGTGCACAGGTTAGGGTTTTCATCACTGGGGTCTCCATCGATTGACCTAAAAACGGCCGCCAGGCGGCCGGGTTGAGGCAAGGATGGCGTGCGCGGATTTCCCCAGGATTAACACCGCGATCAGTTGGCCAGCAGTTGCTCGTGGACCCAACCTTGTTCCGTGAGCACCATGGCGCGGGTTTCCTCCAGCGGCTTGGCGACACTGGCGGCTGCCTGGCCGAGGCCTGCGATGCCGGCCTGGACCGCCGCGTCGCTGGCCCAGCTCGGCAGTTCGTTCACCTGGTAGCTGTAGCTCACCTGCGACTGCTTGCGCCCATCATGTTCGGTAGGCTTGCCGACGCTGTTGATGGCGGTGACCTGGGCCTTGCCGAAGCACAGCCCGCCGGTGCTGGCGCCGTTCGCTTTGCGCCTTGCATCGGCCTTGTAGTAGCGGCGGCCTTCGTCGGTGAGGTCGTAGGCGTAGTAGATGTCGGTGCGTGCCGGCTGCCACAGCCGCTCAGGGACTTCGGTACGGGCAACCTCCCGTTCGCTGACCACGCCGACCCGGGCCAGGGCATGCAACGCCTGGTTGGTCCCTTCGACGTCGAAGTCACGGGTGCGGGTGGGGAAGGCACTGATCACGAAACAGTGCGGGTACTGGCTGTCGAGGTAGGCTTGGGCAGCCTGGCGCAGGTCGGCTTCACGGGGCTGCTGGTTGTCCGAGCAGCCGACCAGGGTCGCCAGCAACGCCAGCGGTATGATCTTCCTGTCCATTGTAAGGCTTCCTTGTATTGCCAATTGCTGGGTGGAGCGCAGGGCAGGATTAGAACCCGCGCGCCAGAGCGGCCGCAATCGTGGCACGACGACATATCGCCCGTGCTGTGCGCTGTTTGGCAAAGCCTGCCTCTGGCACCGACTGGCGGCCAACCGGCAAACGGTGGGTGTTCAGCCATACTCTGCTGGTTCCGCCCCGGCGCCGTCGGGGCGACCTGAAGCGGGCAGAGAGGAGCAGGCAATGGCCAAGGGCAAGCGCAAGGGTGAGGTCGACGAGAAGCTTGGACGCAAGACCTACGAGGCGGAACTCAAGCGCCTGCATGTGGAGCTGGTCAAACTCCAGCAGTGGGTGGTGGAGAAGGGCCTGAAGGTGTGCATCGTCTTCGAAGGCCGCGACGGCGCGGGCAAGGGTGGCACCATCAAGGCCATCACCGAGCGCGTCAGCCCGCGGGTGTTCCGCGTGGTGGCGCTGCCGGCGCCCACCGAGCGCGAGAAGACCCAGATGTACGCCCAGCGCTACCTGACCCACCTGCCGGCGGCCGGCGAGGTGGTGATCTTCGACCGCAGTTGGTACAACCGCGCCGGGGTAGAACGGGTGATGGGCTTCTGCACCGAAGAGCAGGCGCACAAGTTCCTCACCGTGGTGCCGATGTTCGAGCGGATGATGGTCGAGTCGGGGATCATCCTCATCAAGTACTGGCTCGAGGTCAGTGCCGAGGAACAAACCCGTCGGCTACAGGACCGCATCAGCGACGGGCGCAAGCTGTGGAAGCTGTCGCCGATGGACGTCAAGTCCTACAACCGCTGGGACGCCTACACCCGCGCCCGCGACGACATGTTTGCCGCCTCCGATACTTCCTGGGCGCCGTGGTACATGGCGCGCTCCGAGGACAAGCGCAAGGCGCGGCTGAATATCATCAGCCACCTGTTGCAGCAGATCCCTTACAAGGACCTCAGCCGGGAGCACAAGGTGACGCTGCCCAAGCGCGGCAAGATCGGCAAGTACAAGGCGCAGCCGTATCCGTTCAAGATGGTCGCGCAGCGGTTCTGATGCCAATGCGAAGTCAAATCGGCAGCGTCTAGGGGCCGCAGGTAATGGCCAAGCGCATGGCACAGCGATCGGTCAGGCCGTGGGCCAGCTCGCTGGAGATGATCGTCTGCAGGCGATGATCCAGCTGTCGCACCGCCAGACGTTCGAAGCCGTAGCGCTGATAGAACGGGGCATTCCAGGGGACATCGTCGAAGGTGGTCAGGGTCAGCCAGGCCAGGCCCTTGTGGCGGGCGGCATCCCGTGCCTGGTCCAGCAGGCGCCGGCCCAGGCCTTGGCCCTGGGCCTCTTGCCGCACGGACAGCTCATGGATGTGCAAGGCGTCGTCGGCAACGCTGGCGCAGAGAAAACCCAGTGCCTGGCCCTGATCATCCGCGGCGACCCAGCTGCAACCTTCGCTCACGAATGCCAGGTGCTGGGTTTCATCCATCACGTCGCTGTCGGCCAGCCAGGCGAGGTGCGGCAATTGCCGGAATGCCTGGGCGGCGGAGCGTTCCAGGGCCGGGAGCAAGGGAACATCCTCGATGCGGGTGAGGCGGACAAGCATGGTGGAGACAAGACCTGTGGGCGTGGCGTCGCTGCGCAAGAAGACGCAGTTTGCCAGATCGACGCGGGAAGGTGTTGCAATGTAATTGTTATAACGTAACATTTGCGATCTTCCTCACAGGCAGGACCTCATCGTGATCCGCAGAAACCCCTCCGGCCATCTCCCGCAAATCGCCGAATCGGCCTATATCGACCACACCGCCATCATCTGCGGCAAGGTGATCATCCACGACAACGTGTTCGTCGGCCCCTACGCGGTGATCCGCGCCGACGAGGTGGACGCCGACGGCGACATGCAGCCGATCGTCATCGGCGCCAATTCCAATATCCAGGATGGCGTGGTGATCCATTCCAAGTCCGGCGCGGCGGTGCGCATCGGCCAGTACAGCTCGATCGCCCATCGCTCCATCGTCCACGGCCCGTGCGAAGTCGGCGACCGGGTGTTCATCGGCTTCAATAGCGTGCTGTTCAACTGCAAGGTCGGTGATGGCAGCGTGGTGCGGCACAACTCGGTGGTCGACGGCCGCGACTTGCCGCCACGCTTTTACGTGCCGCCCACCGAGCACATCGGTCCGCATACCGACCTGGAGCGCTACCCGCCGGTCAGCGTATCGGCCTCGGAGTTTTCCGAGGACGTGGCGCGCACCAATATCGACCTGGTCCAGGGCTACAAGGCCTTGCAGAACGAGTTCTGAGCATGGACACGCTATTGGTGCGCAATGCGCGACTGGTCAACGAGGGGCGTGAATTCGAAGCCGATCTGCTGGTGCGCCATGGGCGCATAGAACGGATCGCCGGCAGCCTCGACAACGCCCGGGCGGCACTGGAGATTGATGCCAAGGGAGCTTGGCTGCTGCCGGGGATGATCGACGACCAGGTGCACTTTCGCGAGCCGGGGGCGCCGCACAAGGGCAGCATCGCCAGCGAGTCGCGGGCAGCGGTGGCCGGGGGTATCACCAGTTTCATGGACATGCCCAACACCAACCCGCCCACGTTGACCCTGGAGGCGCTGGCCGACAAGAAGCGCCGGGCGGCTGCGGGCTCACGGGCCAACTATGGCTTTCATTTCGGCGTTAGCCGCGACAACCTCGACACCATTGCCGCCCTCGACCCCCGCGAAGTGGCCGGGATCAAGGTGTTCATGGGCGCGTCCACTGGCGACATGCTGGTGGACGATCCGCAGGTGCTGGAAAAACTCTTCATCTATGCGCCGACCATCGTCCTGGCCCATTGCGAACACACGCCGAGCATTCTGCAGAACGAGGCTTGGTGGCGGGCGCGCCACGGCGAGTTCATCCCCCCGGCCGCGCACCCGCTGATCCGCGATGCCGATGCCTGCTACCGTTCCTCGAGCCTGGCCGTGCAACTGGCCCGGCGTTTTGGCACGCGCCTGCATGTGCTGCATCTGACCACGGTACGCGAGCTGGCGTTGTTCACGCCCGGCCCGGTGAGCGGCAAGCGCATCACTGCTGAGGTGTGCTTGCACCACCTGCTGTTCGACGACAGCGACTACGCCAGCCTCGGCCATCTGATCAAGTGCAACCCGGCGATCAAGACTGGCACCGACCGTGACGCCTTGCGCAAGGCCCTGGCCCGTGACCGTATCGATGTGATCGGTACCGACCACGCGCCGCATACGCTGGAGGAGAAACGGCGGGTGTATGCACGCGCACCGTCAGGCCTGCCGCTGGTGCAGCATGCCCTCCCGGCGGCGCTGGAACTGGTCAGCGAAGGAGTGCTGAGCATGGCCCAGGTGGTGACCAAGACCAGCCACGCGGTGGCCGAGCTGTTCGCCATTCGCGAACGCGGTTTTCTGCGCGAGGGGTACTGGGCAGACTTCGCCATCGTCGAGCGTCTGGCCAGGCCACGGGCCGTGGCGGACGACCCGATCCTGGCGCGCTGCGGCTGGACGCCGTTCCAGCAGCGCGCTTTTCACCATGTGGTACGTACCACGGTGGTGTCGGGGCAACTGGCCTGGCACCAGGGCCAGGTGCGCGACCCGTGCCAGGGACTGCCCTTGATGTTCGACCGTTGATTGAGCCAGGGGCCGCTGCGCAGCCCCTGTGGGAGCTGGCTTGCCAGCGAAAGGGGCGCGACGCGCCCCCAGCATTTCGGAACCTTGCCATGACTGAAGAGCAATTGTTGCAACAACCTGCCGCCGCCTACATGAACGAACCGCAGCGGCAATTCTTCCGTAACTTGCTGCTGGCCCAGCGCGGCGAGCTGCAGGGCCGTATCGAACAGGAGTTCCGCGCCCTGCGCGAGCAGGAAGTGCACAGCGACCCGGCCGACATCGGCAGCGCCGAAGAAGAGCGCCACTGGCAACTGCGCTCGCTGGAGCGGGAAAAGAAGCTGCTCGACAAGATCGACCAGGCGCTGGAGCGCCTGGCCCGGGGCGACTACGGCTGGTGTGAGGAAACCGGCGAGCCGATTGGCCTGCGCCGCCTGCTGCTGCGGCCCACCGCGACCTTGTGCGTCGAGGCCAAGGAGCGCCAGGAGCTGCGCGAGCGGCATGTGCGCGACAGCGTCTAGGCCCTGTACGACATGTATCTGCACTCGCCCATACTGCGTTGAAACGGGGCTCGGAATGCTCATGTACTCCAGTACACTGCGCTTCCTCCCCCGTTTCGCCTTGTCTGGCCTTCGCGCAGACACATTTCGTACAGACCCTAATCGATGTTCAGGCCCTGAGCCTGCAGCTGCAACTGCCAGCGCACCGAGCTGACGCCTTTCTCCAGGCTCACCCGGCCGACCAAGCGCTCCAGCTGGGTCGGCGCCTGGGGCGTGCCGAGCAGTTCGGCGCGTACTTCCAGGCGTGCCGGGTCGGACAGGTCCTCGCTGTGCAGCGACTGCAGGCGCAGGCCCGGGTCGCTTAGGCTGTGCAGCATCAGGCTACGTACCTGGATTTCGTCCTCGGCGCGGCAGACGATGCGCACCTCGTAGCGCTGCTCGACCTCGCTGGCCGGCAGCACGTCCTGGCGGTCGAGGCGCTGGGCGAGGTCGCGCAGCAGGATGTTGGCGCACAGCACCACCAGGCTGCCCAGCGACGCCTCCAGCAACAACCCGAGGCTGCACAGCACGCCGACCGCGGCGGTGCACCAGAGGGTGGCGGCGGTGTTCAGGCCACGCACGTTGAAGCCGTCGCGCATGATCACGCCGCCGCCGAGAAAGCCGATGCCCGACACCACATAGGCGGCGATGCGCGAGGCATCGGTGGGCGCCATGCCCGGTACTGCCTGGGTCATCAACACGAACAGGCAGGCGCCGGTGCTGACCAAGGCGTTGGTGCGCAGGCCCGTCAGGCGCTGGCGCAGTTGACGCTCGGCGCCGATCAGGGCACCGAGCAGCAGGGCCACGCTGACGCGCAGCAGGAAGATTTTCCAATCCATAGCGAACTCCGTTCTGCGGGCGCTGGCCCGCATGGGCGCCGACTTGAGACGGCGCGATTGCAAACGAGGAATGCGCAGGACCACGCGCCATGCCGGGTGGCAGGGCTGGGAAGCAAGGAGGAATGTTCAGCCGGGGAGGGCCGAAGGAAACCACCGTCTACCGAGTACGGCGAGACAGTGGCAGGAACGCTGCCGGACTAGCTCGCCGTGTGGGCCTGTCGCAATCGACTGGGGCTACTGTCCAATGCAGGGGTCTCCTGGGTGAGGGATGCTTGAATGCGCGGCGGACCATACGCCTCGACCCGCGCGGGGTCAAGGCATGAATCATGACAATCCTGTTACGGCAGGCGCTGGCAGACGTAGGCCTGGGTGCGGTAAGGGAAGGCGATGCGCTCACGGCCCCTGAGGCCCGGATGGTTGTCGATCAGGCTTTGCAACTGGCCCATGACCTCGTCTTGTTCGGCCTGGGGCAGGGCGGCGATGAAGCTCACCGAGCGCAGGCGTTCGAGGATCACGGTCTGTGGGTCACCCTCATGGACATGGGGCAGGGTGGTCAGTTGCGGAGTGCTGAAGCGGCTGCCTGCGAGGGCTTCGCGCCAGCGCCCGGTGTGAAAACGTGGCGTGTCGCCCTCGTAGGGGGTGATGATTTCGGTGATCCGCGCCACCCAGTCCACTGTTTCGTCGCGCACGTTCCAGATCAGACCCAGACGGCCGCCGGGGGCCAGCACCCGGTGCATTTCCTCCAGGGCGGCGGCATCGGCGAACCAGTGGAAGGCCTGGGCGCAGACCAGCACCTGCTGGCTGGCCTCGGCCAGCGGGATGTGCTGTGCGGTGCCCTCGAGCACGGGGATGTCGGGCAGCCGTTTGTGGAAGCGTGCGCGCATGGCGGGCACTGGTTCCACAGCGGTCAGGTGTGGTGCCAGTGCGCTGAGCAGACGGGTGAACTTGCCGGTGCCGGCGCCCAGGTCGAGCACCGGGGTCCCGGCGCCGATGCCCAGGGTGTCGCGTAACCAGTCCTGCAAGGCGACGGGGTAGTCCGGCCGACCTTGCTCATAGTTGTCCGACTGGCGGGTGTAGCCGGTGCTGGCCGAGGCGTGTACATCCTTCATGGAAAATCCCTCTGAATGACCTGGCGGCAATGGTACGCTTGCGCATTTCGTTGCCAACCCCCCGGACCGATACATGTTGTTCAATCTCGCCGTGCTGTTCGGCACCCTGGTGGCCATGGAGGGCGTCGGCACGCTGGCCCACAAGTACGTCATGCACGGCTGGGGCTGGTGGCTGCACCGCTCGCACCACGAGCCGCAACTGGGCATGCTGGAAACCAACGACCTCTACCTGCTGGCGCTCGGGCTGATCGCCGCTGCCCTGATGACGCTGGGCAAGGCCGGGCACGCGCCGCTGCAATGGGTCGGTGGCGGCGTGGCGGGCTATGGGCTGGCCTACGTTCTGGCCCATGATGGGGTGTTTCACCGGCACTGGCCGCGGGCGCCGAAACCGGTCAACCGCTACCTCAAGCGCCTGTACCGGGCCCATCGCCTGCACCATGCGGTGAAGGGCCGCCAGGGCAGCGTGTCGTTCGGGTTCTTCTATGCGCCGCCGTTGCGGGTGTTGAAGCAGCAACTGAAACGGCGACGGAGCTGATGACTCTGCGCCTCATTCGCCAGTTAGGCCGAATACGGCTCAGCCGCGCCGCTTGAGGGTCTGCGACGGCAACTCTCCGAACTGTTGGCGATAGCGTTCGGAAAACCGCCCCAGGTGCATGAAGCCATGGTCCAGGGCCAGTTCGGTCACGCTGCGCACCGTGCAGCTCGGGTCGCTCAGGCAGGCGCGCACGCGCTCCAGCTTGCGTTGCCGGATGTGCTGCCGGGGGGTGGTGTTCAGGTGACGATCGAACAATGCATACAGCGAGCGAACGCTCATGTTCGCCTGTTCGGCCAGGGTCTCGGCGGTCATGTCCAGCATCAGGTTGCGCTCCACATAGTCCAGGATCCGCTCCAGCCCCGCGCCTGGGCCACTCAGTGTTTCCATGCCCACGTTGGTGGTCATCAGGGTCAGCAGCTTGCTGGCCACGATCTGGCTGTAGTGCCTCTGTACCCGAGGCAGCGAGCCGCTTGCCTCGGCCTCGTTGCAGACCATGCCCAGCAGGTTGAGGAACCCGCCCAGCTCGTCCAGCCGATAGTGGTTGCGCAAAAAGCGCACGCCGCCACTGGGCCGCTGCCAGCGCTGCTCGTCGCAGACGCTGTCGAGCAGGCTGGCCGGGACCTTGAGGATGAACTTCTCGCAATCCTCGGAGTAGGTCAGGTCCACGGGGTCGTCCGGGTTGATCAGCAACAGCTCGCCCGGCAGCAGGTGATGCTCGCGTTGGGGGCCGCGCCACAGGCAATTGCCGCTGAGCAGCACCTGCAGGTGGTAGAGGGTCTCCAGCGCGGGTGAGGTGACCCGCACGCTGCCGCCGTAGCTGAGGCGGCATAGGTCCAGCTCGGCGAACTTGCGGTGGCTGAGGCTTGCCTGGGGATGGGTGGTGCGGGACAGGCCTATATGGTGCTGCCCTACATGGTGGTTCACATAGGCGGACACGGCATAGGGGTCGGCGTGGTGGAACACGCAGCTTTGCTCGCTCAGCAGGCGGCTTTCCATGGGCAAGGTACTCGCCATCGTTATTGTTCTGGGCGCCGTTCGCTGCGGCCCGGAGGCTGCGCAAGCGATCGTTCACGGTCATTCTGGCCAGCCACCGGGCGCACGTAGAGGCAGGCGAAGGTTGGCTGGCAGCTTCCACAGTATGCAATAAGTCGGGACCGGGGCAATGCGGCCCGACAAACGCCGGGCGAACAGCGGGTGCCGCCTCGGGCTGGCTTGTGCGATTAGCGGACGCGGCTCATTGCACCGGCAGGAAATTCATCAACAGCAGGCTTTGCGCGTAATTCAGGCCGATCCGCCGATAACGCTCGTCAAGCATCTGCGACAGCAGGTCGAGACGGGCGACGACCTTGCCGAACTCCACGGCGAAGCTGAGGTTGCTGCCTTGTTCGGAAATTTCGTTGGAAAACAGCAGGAGCACCCCATTGGCATCCTGGCGCTGGCCGAGCATCCAGGTGGCCTTCTCGATGTTGCGCGCGGCATTGTGGATGAACAACGGGTCGAGGGTGTCGGTCATGTAGAACTCGGTGCGCCCACCGTGGGCGGTGACCAGCATGCTGCCAATGGCGTAAATGAACGCACCCACCCGGTCTCCGCGAAACTCCGGGCTCAGGGCGTAGCTCAAGGCCGCCAGGTCGCGGCGCTCGCCCAACTGCGCCAGGGGCTGGCGCTGCTCGATGGCGATGCGGATCTGCCGCGCCGCGGTGGTGGCGTCGAGGTAACCCGATTGTCGCCACTGGTTGGGGTTGCGCAGGTACAGCTTGTTCATCAGCAGGTACAGGCTTTGCAGGTTGTCGCGCATGGCCAGGGTGGCCATGCGGTCGACACTGGTCTGGAACAGCTCGTCGGGCTTGCCGTTGCTGAACTGGGTGAGCATGTCGCGGCCCTGCTGCTGGGTGCAGGCGACCAGACAGGCCAGGCTGCCGGCCATCAGCAGTCGGCGAGGGAATGGAAGGCGTCTTCGTACGGCCATCGGCACCGGTTGGAAAAGTCGGTCCCACCGGGGATCGGTGGGGCCTGGCCATGCATAGAGCGCACAAACGCGAAAAAGTGCGATAGTGGCCTGCGCCGGGAAACCGGCCAAGGTCGATCAGGCTACATCGACAAGCACGATTTCGCTGTCTTCCAATGCTGTCACCTTGAGCCGCGTCTCCTGCTCGATCGCCACGCCATCACGGGCCTTGGCTTGCAAGCCGTTCACCTCGATCCGTCCCTTGGCCGGCACCAGGTAGCCGCGACGGCCCTCATCGAGGCGGTACTCGGCGCTTTCACCGGCGCGCAGAGTCGCGGCCACCAGGCGGGCGTCGGTGCGGATGCGCAGGCTGTCGTCATCGCCTTCGCGGCCACTGGCCAGGGTCACGAAGCCCTCGCCACGTTCACCCTTGGGGAACGGGCGGGTACCCCAGGAGGGCGCGTCACCGACCTTTTCCGGGATGATCCAGATCTGGAAGATCCGCGTGTCGACCTTCTCCAGGTTGTACTCGCTGTGGACAATGCCGCTGCCAGCGCTCATGACTTGCACATCGCCGGCTTCGGTTCGGCCCTTGTTGCCCAAACTGTCCTGATGGGTGATGGCGCCTTCGCGAACGTAGGTGATGATCTCCATGTCACGGTGCGGGTGCGGTGGGAAGCCTGCGCCGGCGGCGATCAGGTCGTCGTTCCACACGCGCAGGTTGCCCCAGTGCATGCGTGCCGGGTCATGGTACTCGGCGAAGGAGAAATGATGATGGGCGTCGAGCCAGCCGTGGTTGGCGTGGCCAAGGCTTTCGAAGGGCCGTAGTTGCAGCATGGTGGTGTTCCTCTGATTCGGTGGAATGAGGCCATGATGCGCATCTTAAGTATCGATAAAAAGCGTAAATATCGGCTCTTAAGTATCTATAAATACGATATTTAATTATGCGACTCCGCATGCGGTTCATCGCCTAATCCCATGATCCATAAGCATTCGCTGGCACTTTTACGCGGATGAGGCGAACATGCCGGCTGTTCTGATTTTCAATGGAGTGACCGTGCCGCACGAGCATCCCCGGGCCCCGGCCGACCTGACCCCTCCCGCCCAGTTGCCCTGGCTGCGCCGCCTGGCCGCCCGCCTGTTGGGGCAGGGCCTGTCACGCCTGCAGGCGCAGCACCGCGATTCCTGGTTCCTCGGCCACGCCACGGGGCAGCGCAACGGCCATGCCGATGGCTTGCGTGAGGGCTACGAGCAGGGTCGGGTCGCTGGATTCGAGGCTGGGCGCCAGGTTCTGGTGATCCGCGATGCCCGCCCGGAGAATGCCGGTGTACCCGGGCAGGACGACAACCTGTTCGACGACTGGCGCCTGCCGCTGACCGCCGAGCTGAAAAAGCGCTTCAAGGCTGATGTCGCCAGGCGTCTGCCTGCCGAGGCGCAACCGAGCGCGGCGCAATGGAAGCTGATCTTCAGCGACACACCCTCGACCTGCGTCGTGGCCGGCGCCGGGGCCGGCAAGTCGACCTCGCTGGTGCTGCGCATCCTGCTGCTGCGTCACTACCTGGGCTTCGAGCTCGATGCCCTGACCGTGGTGACCTTCACCCGCGAGTCGCGCCGTGACTTCATCCAGCGCCTGCTGCAGGTGTTTGCCCTGTGGCAGCTCGAGCTGTCGCCTGCCCAGGGGCGGGAGCTGGTGCGCACTTTCCATTCACGCATCCTGCCGTTGGTGCGCAGCTTGCCAGGCTTCGCCCAGGTGCGGGCGTTCGAGACCCTGGGCAACGAGATGCCCGCAGGCGGCGAGGCAAACGCTGACAGCAACCCGTTCGACCTGCGCCTGAACGATGCCCAGCGTCAGCAGCTCAACCAGTGCTACAGCGAGCTGCTGGGCCAGAGCCCGCGGTTTGCCCAGCTGGTCGGCGCGTTGCGCCAGGAAGCACTGCTGCTCAAGCCGATGGACCCGGATCATCCGGATGTGCACAAGCGTGTGCAGGTCACCCAGCTGGCCGCCCAGCGCGACGAGGAACTGTGCGATGTGATCGAGGACCTGTGGTTCGCCGCCGGTGCCTGGCCGATCAAGGGTATCGAACCCTGCCGCGATACGGTGCAGATCCGCGGTAGCCGTTTTCATGTCCATGGCCGCCTGGAAGGGCTGGACGCCTGGGTGGTACTGGGCTTCGACCCGTCCGAAAGTGCCCAGTACCAGCGCCCGGGCGCCAAGCTGGCGGTGCGCGCGGAATGGGCGGTAAAGCGGACCCTGTTTCAAGCTTTCTGTGATAAGCCATTGATATGGCTTGATAATTACTCTTCGGCAAAACGGCTTGCAACGTCCTTGGCGGGGGATGCCGTGGCCGGCCCGGGCTTCGAGTACAAGGTCAAGGGCGAGCTGGCCCCGGCGCCGTTGCTCGACGCCTTCGTCACCGCTGCGAGCTTCATCGAGAACCTCGGCCTGGACGTCAACAACGCCGTGGCCGCCATGAGTTTCCCTTCTGGCGATAGCGACGCGGCATTCTTCGAGGCCCTCGCGCTGTTCTGGAAGGCACTGGAAGCACACCTGTTGGCGCAGTCGCCGCCGGTGATGACCTACAACCGCATGTTCGCCCTGTTCGGCGAGAACAACCCGGAGAACCTCGGGTTGCTGCCCGCCCCCTTGCTGCGCCCAATGGCGCACCTGATGATCGACGAGTTCCAGGACGTCTCGCCGCAGATCGTCAGCTGGCTGCGTGCCTGCCTCGCCGAAATCCGCCGCCGTGGGCCGGCCATGCACAGCGGGCGGGTGGCGCAACATTCATCGCTGATGTGCGTGGGCGATGACTGGCAGTCGATCTATGGTTGGCGCGGCAGCTCGCCGAAGTACTTCATGGAGTTCACCAAGGCCTTCCCGTCACCGGCCAACACGCGGGTGATGCTGGTGGAGAACTACCGCAGCCAGCAGTACATCATCGAGGCCGCCGAGCATCTGGTCAAAGGCGCGCCGGCCATCACCGGCAAGAAGGCCAGGGCCAGCGGGCTGGCAGCCGAGCTGCCGTTGTCGCCGGTGAAGGTTTTCGACCGGGACGAGGCGGCACTGGCCGAAACCGTGATCGAGCATTATCAGCGGGGTGAAACGGTCATGATGCTGTTTCGAAAAACCAGCGATAAGTTATTGATTGAAAAGTATTTATTACCAATAGTTAAAGTTGATTCTAGCTTGCCGCACGGCCAGCGCCGCCTGCGTCAGCTGACCTATCACAGCGCCAAGGGACTGCAAGCAGATGCGGTGTTCATGCTCGGCGATTGCCACTACCTGACCAGCTCGCCCTACAAGAACCAGGCGTATCGCCTGGCCGGCTTGGGCAAGCCAGGGGACGCCCAGGCGTTCGATACGGCGCAGAAGGAAGAGGTGCAGCGCCTTGCCTACGTGGCGGTGACGCGTGCGGTTCGGCACTGTTACTGGCACGTGGAACGAGCCAGCGGCGAGGCTGCCGCGCAGCCGCGTGCGTCAAGCCAGGTACAGGGGCGGCAGGCCTTCTTCGAAGACCTGCGCGGCCAGTAGGCTCAGTTGTTGGGGTCGCGGCGGCGGGTCAGGCGCAGATAGAGGGCGTCTTCGTCCTGTTCCAGGCCCAGCGCCATGCGGTTCATGCCCGCGACGTAGCGGTCGCTGGAAATGGGCTCGCGCAGGGGCTGGCCATCCTTGGCCAGCGGGCTGCGGCCCAGGGCCTGGGTCAGCGCTTCGATCACCGGCGGCTCGAGCGGGCCGTCGAGGTCGTTGCCGTCGAGGTAGTCCAGGCCTGCGTCCCAGCGCTTTCTGAGCACCTCGAAATGGGCACTGTGTTCCCGGCGCAGCAGGCGCCGCCAGCTCGGTTGCCGGGCGATCCACTGGCGGCGTGCCCCGGCGTCATGGTCCCGGGCATCGACCTCATCGTGCACCGCTTCCTCGGTCCTCGCGGAAATTTCAGCCGTGTGCCGGTACAACATGGCCTGCTGGGGGTCGGGGAAGTCCAGCCGGCTGGCCAGGCCGCTGCGCAGGGCCAGGCGGATCTCGATCAGGTCCAGCCCTTCACCAAGGCCATTGTGCAGCACGTCGTCGGACAATGTGTCGACGTGATGCAGGGGCGGCAGCACGGGTCTGGCGCCGCGCTCGGCCAGCGGCCGGGTGGCCCAGGCATCCAATGCGTGCAGGGCATTGCGCCGGGCCACGCGGGCGTTGAACACCTCCTGGGCCAGCCTGTTCACCTGGTCGCGGCGGAACAGGCGGCGGAAGAACTGGAACAGCGGTGGCGTGGCTACCTCTGCGCCTGCGGCTTCATCATAGGCCATCACTTCGATTTGCAAGGTGCCGAAACCATCGGCCCCGGCATCGCCACAGCTCACCGGGAACTCGCCGGCCACTTCGTCCAGGCGTGCGCGCAGTCGGGTACTGGCGCTTGCGCGCTCGAGCAGTGTCCATACTTGTCGGGCAAATGCTCGGGGCTGGCGACGGGCACTGGCCGACATGCCCGCCTGTTCGACGATTTGGCGCAGGTTGGTATTGCCGCCCGTGTCGAACAGCGCCCCCCAGGTTGCCCGCTGTTGCTGGCTGGCGCTTTGCAGCCAGTCAATTCGCACTGGTGGAGCGGTGGCGTCGAGGCCCTCGACACGTTGTCCGACCGACGCGCCGACAATCTGCAGGCTTTCGCGGGTAGTCTCGTCCAGCGGATTGTAATCGAACCGCCAGCGATACTGCGCACGCCTGGCCAGCAGTTCGCCCAGGTAGGGTGATGACAAGAGCGCGGGCAGCCCCGGCACCTGTTCGATGCTGTTCATGCTCAGGTCCACCACCCGCAACATGCAAGGGCTACGCTGCATCAGGTCGCTCAACCCAGTGGGCCACAAGCGCAGTCGGCTGTTGTCCAGACGCAAGGTGGCGAGGTTGTCCAGGCCGGTCAGGTTAGGACTTATGGCAAGGGGGTTGTCGCTCAGGTGCAGGTGGCGCAGTGTTCGCATCGAACTGAACGTATTCGCCGTGTCGGCGTCCAGCGCAATACGATTGGCTCGCAAGTCCAGGGTTTCCAGCGGCAGGCCGGTGAGCATTCGCACGTCTTGCACGGTGAGCGTCAAGCGGTGATGTGGCAATTCCAGGCTACGCAGGCCGTGCAAGGTGGGCAGCACTTCATGGGCCGCGGCGGGTAGCGCGCCCAGGCTGGTGCCGCTCAAGCGCAGCTCCCGCAACTGTGGGGCGTTGCGCAATGCCTGGAGGATCGAACTGGCGCTCAACTGGGGGCTGTTTCGTACATCCACCCGCCTGAGCGATGGGAAGGCCTGGAGGAAGTCGGCGGGCATCTCGATCACATTGAGATTCTCCAGCGACAGCGTGGTGATGTGGTCGAAGCGTGCCGTGAGTGTCGGCAGGGCGTCGAGGGCGACATTCGAAAGGCTCAGCATGTCGCCGTCCAGGCGTTGCCAGGCCCGAACGAGTTGGTCGGCGGTCCTGGTGTAATAAGCACCGACTTCCTCACCCCAGTCGTGGGCGCCTCTGGTAGCCCAGGCGTGAAGCTGGTCGCGCAGCGAGGACAGTTGGGTGCGCAGTGCCTGTATCTGTTCGGTCACACTTCCCCGGACACGCAAAGTGGCCAGCAACTGGCGGACCTCGCGACCGTTCATCCCCGGATACAGGGCATGCAGCTCGCGCTCTGCCCGTGAGGCGAATAAACCGGGGCTAAGGGGATATCCGTATCGCCCTTCGCTCAGGCGCAAGGGTGAGCGCCAGCCCGGCCGTACAGGTTGCTGGCCGAGCAGGCGTGCGGTCGCCGTGCGGTTGGCCAGTGCGGCGTGATAGCGCTGTTCGGGCGTCCATTGTGGGTGTGCGGCCAACAGGCTATCGCTGATGAGCCGGCTGTCGTCATTGGCCAGGCCGGGGCGGTACAAGCCCAGAATCGCCCGGTCCAGTCGGACCCGGGCTTGCATCAGTCGCGCCTCTTCGGCCAGTCGCAGAGGAACCCGTCCGCTGTTCAGGGCTTGCCGTTCGGCGCTGTTGGCCGCGCCCACCAGCTCTTCGAGTGCTTGACTGGGCAGGCCGGGGAACGCGCGCCCGATCATCAGCGCCGGAGCGGAAGCTGGCGTGGCTGGATCGAGATGGATGCGGTCGGCCTTGATGCGCCGAATGGCGTCCTCAAGCAGCGCGGGAGGGCGCCGGCCATCGACGTGGACCTGCTCGAGCACACCGCGTTCCAGGTCGGTACTGTCGAGTACTGCAATCAGCTCCTCATCGGTCAAGCCGTTGGCAAGCGGGCCTAGCCGGCGCATCAGCTTGACCCGCCCCCAGTCCTGTGGCCGCTCGTGCGCCATGCGCCAGGCCCCTCTGCCATTGCCGTGCAGCCGTGGCTGATAGGCCCGTGGGTCGGCCGGGTGCACAACATGCCAGTGCCCCTCAGGGTCTTGGCGAATCTCGTGAAGCGTATTGTCCAGGTCGACGAAATGCCGGTCGTCATGGCGGAAGATGCCTTGCGCGTCCGGCTGCAGGTCCGCCGGCAACTCGACTGGGCTGCGGTACTGCTCGAGCTGGGGGTGCCATAGCAGCTTCTCGCCATCCAGCCAGACACTTTGCATCCAGTCGACAAAGCCGGAGGCCTTGGCCAGCTTGGTAACACCGGCAATGGCGGCCACGCTGCCCAGGTTGACCAGCAGCGACTCGACCTGGTTCACCGCTTCGGCGTTGTCACCTTCAGACCAGGATTCGAAACCGTGGAAAATGCTCGCCATGACCTGGCCCGCACCCACGGCTAGCATGGCAACGTCCAGGCCGGGGACGAACATGGCCGCCACCCCGAGCAGGGTGAGGCCACGCTCGCCCCACAACGCCAGGCGCTCACGCCTGGCCTTGGCATCGATGTCCGCCGTTGGCACCGCGACGCGGCGCGCGTCCTCCTGCAGGCGTTGGACATGGTCATTGAACAGCTTGGGCCATACCGGAAAGGCGACCGCGACCGCATGGATCGCCAGTGCCGGGAAGCGGGTGGGACGGGGCGTATCCTGCTCCTGTCGCGAAAGGGTGGCCTGCAACCCTTGCCAGGGATGTGTGCCGGGCTCGGTTTCGGCGAAGGCGGGGGACGGTGTTTCCAGCGGGCTCAAGCCACCTGCGGTGGCTTCGAACAGTCTGGCCTTGAGCTTGCTCGCCATTTGCGGGCGGTCCTTCAGGGCGACATGCTCCAGGAAGCGTTCGCGGTAGGCGGGTTCCAGCAAGCGGCGGCGCAGGTACCTGCCGAAGGCCAGCAGGTTGTTGAACTCCTGCACTGGTTGCGCGTCGTCGAAAGGCAGGTAGGCGATGCACGATGGCGTGGACGGCCTGGTGGATGTCAACAGCAACAGATCGTGCAGCTGGATGTCCAGCATGCGCAAGACCGCTACTTTGGCCGGTGCTCCTCGGTAGCATGGTATCGAGCCCGTGCTACACAGCTGTTGCAGGGACTGGAGGCCGTCGTCTGTCAGGAGTCCGCGCATTCGCGCGATCAGCGCCTGTACTGTGAGCTCATCGCGCCGAGCCTGGCCCCACAGGGCGCGCAACAGCGCTTCACGCTGGCCGCCGTAGATATCCTGTAGGTGCTCCTGATAGCGCCGACCCAGGTCGAGTGCACGGCAGTGGGTGACAAACGCAGTGGTGCTCAGGCCGGGTAGTGCCCTGCTGTCGTCGACACTGACTTGCAGGGTGCTGAAAGGGCCGACCTCGGTCATGCCTTCAAAATTGTGCAGGGCCGCCTCGAGCAGGCTGGTGAGGCTGGCTGTGCCGGCAGGTTCCTCGATCGAGGCCGGTGTACGGGGGACATGATGGGAAGCGTCCGGGTCGGGGAATTCACCGCCCAGGCTCGACGTGAATGGCTGATGCCTGAACTGGGCCTGCGTCAGCGCCACCTGAATGCCCAGCCGTGCCTGCAGCAGCGGCTCGCAGAACTCGGTGATGCCGCGCAAACCTTGTAGTGCCTTGGCCAGCGCCTGATGGCTCGTCGTGCGCTGCTTGATGGCCTGGCGCAGCTCGGCCCGCCGGGCGGCCGAGGCCTGGGCGAACCAGGGGGCGATTTGCCCGTCCTGCTCGACATGCTCGCGGTGGGCGCGCCGCAGCAGTCGACTGGCGTGGTGGGGGTGCAAGTGTCTGGTCCAGCCCGGCAGGCTGCGCAGGATCTGTTGCTGGTGGTAGGGCGGTTCGCTGTGGTGCATGGTCACATTCCAAAAGATGGGAGCGGCCATTCAAGGGCAGGTGGTGGCGCGTGGGGCGGTACATGATTGTCGCCGCCACCAGGGCAATGGCTGACACGTATACGGCCGTTTGCCCCACAGCGGCTGCTGTGTACCCGCCGTCGGTCATTGACGCCAACGACCTAGGGTGTCTTCACAGGTCGGCTGCTATGGTCTAGGCAAAGCCTGATCGTGGAGCTTCGCCATGCCAGCTTTCGCCGTACTACGCATCGACCATGTCGTCCTGCGCGTCAGCGACCTGACTCGCAGCCTGGCTTTCTATCACGAGCTGCTCGGCTGCCCGGTGCGCAAGCGCCGGGACACGCTGGGGATGATCCACCTCGGCGCCGGTGATGGTCTGATCGACCTGGTGGCAGTCGACGGCCCGCTGGGGCGCCAGGGCGGCGCGGCGCCCGGCCAGTGTGGGCATAATGTCGATCATGTGTGCCTGCGCATCGAGCCGTTCGACGAGCAGGCGCTGCGCGCACTGCTGAGCGAGGCCGGGGTCAGGGTGGAGGCTGCCGAAAAACGTTATGGGGCCGAGGGAGAGGGGCTGTCGCTGTATTGCTTCGACCCGGACGGCAACCGGGTCGAGCTCAAGGGGCCGCCATTGTCGGGTTGACCCTTAGTGTGGTGTTTCACAAATAACGACCATAACTCGCGGCGCTTTTTGCGCTCATGCGGCGTTGTCGCTCTTCGCCGTAGCTGGGCTACGACTCGTCGCGACGCCTTGCCTGAGCGCAAAAACACTCGCGATTTATTGGTCGTATTTGCAAAACACCACACTAGGCGTCGCCCGTCCCCAGCAGCAACCCAACTTGCTGGCGCCTTGGCAAGCGTCGCACCACCAGCTGGTGCGAGCGGCGCAGCAGGTCGCTCAGTTCGTCGCGGCCCATGGGGTAGGGTGGCAGCATGCTGATCCACTTCGCCCGTGCCAGATAGGGGGCCGGGCGCACCCCAGGGCGGTCGCAATAGCCCAGGAACAACTCATCGGCCACCTTGAATGACAGGCCCGCGCCGCCCAGGTCCTGCACGGCGAACATCTTGTTGCCTGCCACCGAGAACACGCGGATGCCTCCCCATTTGTAGTCTTCCTGTGCGCCCGGCAGGGCCAGGCACAGCGCGGCCACTTGCTCCTCGGTCATCCTTTTCTCAGACATAACGCTCTCCACAGGCCTCGAACGAGGTCGCCAGGTGATCGATCCATGCGCGTACCGCCGGCAGCAGGCCGCGCCGGTGTGGGTAGACCGCCTGCAGGTAGCCGCCAGGCAGCGACCAGTCTGGCAGCAGGCGCACCAGTTCGCCACGGGCCAGTTCCTCCTCGCAGAACATTGACGGCAGGGCGGTGAAACCCAGGCCGGTGCGTACCGCCGCATTGCGCACGACGAAGTCGTCGATGGCCAGGCGCGGCTCCAGGGCGACTTCCTCCTGCCGGCCGTTGGGGCCATGCAGGCGAAAATGCACCAGTCGGTCGGCCTCGGCGGCGCCCAGCACCGGCAGGGTCGCCAGCTGTGCGGGCTCGCGGATATGGTCGGCAAAACCTGGCGCGGCCACCAGTTGCATCTGCGCCTGGCGCAGGCGCCTGGTGACCAGGGCGGGGTCCTCATCACCCAGGTCGCGCACGCGCAGGGCCACGTCGATGCCTTCGGAGATCAGGTCGACCCGGCGGTTGAGCAGCACCATGTCCAATTGCACCAAGGGGTACTGGGCAAGGAAGCGGCTGATGATATCCGGCAGGAATGCATGGGCCAGGGCAACGGGGCACGATACCCGCAACCGCCCCCTGGGCTCGCTGGACATGCTGGCCACCACTTCATCGGCCATCTCCGCCTCCAGCAGCATCGCCTGGCAGTGGCTCAGGTAGCGCTCGCCCACGGCGGTCAGTTTGAGTTGCCGGGTGGTGCGCTGCAGCAGGCGCGTGCCCAGGCGCTCCTCCAGCTCGGCGATGCGCCGCGACAGGCGCGACTTGGGAATGCCCAGCTGGCGCCCGGCGGCAGCGAAGCCACCGGCTTCGACCACCCGGGCGAAGTAGAAGAGGTCGTTAAGGTCTTGCATTTGACAGCCCCATTGTTCCATCAGTGGAACAAACTAACGCATTTTTGCCGACTTATCAGCTATTCGCTGTGCCGGTAGGATTCTCTCCATCGTGATCGCCCACCGCCGCGGTCTTCATTCACAGGAGAGACCCATGAAACTGTTGCATATCGATTCGAGCATCCTGGGCGACAATTCCGCCTCCCGCCAACTGAGCCGCGAAGTCGTCGAAGCCTGGAAGGCCGCCGACCCGAGCATCGAAGTGGTTTACCGCGACCTGGCCAGCGACGCCATCAGCCACTTCTCCGCCGCTACCCTGGTGGCCGCCGGTACCCCCGAGGAAATGCGCGATGCCGCCCAGGCTCATGAAGCCAGCCTCAGCGCCGAAACATTGGCAGAATTCCTCGCCGCCGACGCGGTGGTGATTGGTGCGCCGATGTACAACTTCACCGTGCCGACCCAGCTCAAGGCCTGGATCGACCGCGTGGCGGTAGCCGGCCAGACTTTCCGCTACACCGAAGCCGGCCCGCAAGGCCTGTGCGGTGACAAGAAAGTGATCCTGGTGTCCACCGCCGGTGGCCTGCACCAGGGTCAGCCGACCGGCGTTGGCCATGAGGACTTCCTCAAGGTGTTCCTCGGCTTCATCGGCATCACCGACCTGGAAATCGTCCGCGCCCATGGCCTGGCCTACGGCCCGGAGCACCGCGCCAAGGCCATCGATGCCGCCCAGGCGCAGATTGCAGGTGAGCTGTTCGCTGCCGCCTGATCGATGCCATCGACTGAAAGCCGGCTGTCGCCTCGTGCGCCAGCCGGCTTTTTTCATCCAGTTTTCATGTGTCGTCAGCGCACCGGGTTCTATGCTGGCATCCATACCCGTGTACTGCGCAGTGCCTTGAACCTGGGAGCGCCCTGCGATGAAGCGAACCCGCCAGCTGATGGCGCTATTACTGCTGGGCGGCCTGTTGGCCCGCGCCGATGCAGCGCCGTGGGTGGCCGGATTGCACCGGCTGACCCTGGTCGATCCGGTGGACGCCAAACCCATGCAGGCCCTGGCGTTCTACCCCTCCGGCGGCGAAGCGCGCCCGGTGCGCATCGAGGGCTACCAGACCCGTGTCGCCGAAGAGGCGCCGGTAGCCATGGGCCAGTTCCCGCTGCTGGTGATCTCCCATGGAAACACTGGCAGCCCGATGGCCCTGCATGACCTGGCCAACGGCCTGGCCCGGCAGGGCTTCGTGGTGGTGGCGGTGGTCCATCCCGGGGACAACAACCGCGACCATAGCCGCCTGGGCACCCTCAGCAACCTTTATGGCCGGCCGCTGCAGATCAGCGCCGCGATCACTGCGGCGCGAAACGACAGGCTGCTCGCGCCGTACCTGAATGATGGCAAGGTCGGGGTGATTGGCTATTCCGCTGGCGGCGAAACCGCGCTGATCCTTTCTGGCGCGCGGCCCGACCTCGAACGCCTGCGCCGCTACTGCGAGCAACGCCCCGGTGACGCCGACGCCTGCAAGACCCATGGCGTGCTGATCGCCGACCACAGTGAACTGGCGCCCCGCGCCGACGCCAGGGTGGGCGCGGTCATGCTGATGGCGCCGCTGAGCCTGATGTTCGGTCGCCACGCCCTGGCCGGCGTGCAGGTGCCGGCGCTGATCTACAGCGGCGACAATGACCAATTACTGGCCCTGGAGCACAACGCCGATGCCCTGGCGCGCAAGCTGCCGGTAACACCTGACTACCGCCTGCTGACCGGTGCCGGGCATTTCGTGTTCATGGCCCCCTGCGACGAAGAGCAACACCAGCGCATGCCGGTGCTGTGCAAGGACGCCGAGGGTGTCGACCGTCGACATATCCATCGCTCGCTGCGCAGCGAGACCACGGCCTTCTTCAGCCAGGCACTGGGTGCACCGGAGCCCGCCGAACGTTCAGCCGCGGCGGGCCAGCAACAGGGTCAGGCCCACCCCTGACAGGGCGAGCAGGGCGGCGAAAGCGAAGATCGAGGCATACCCCAGGTGTACTGCCACCGCGCCCATCACCGGGCCGGCGATGGCCAGTGCAAGGTCGAAGAACACCGCGTAGGCGCCCAGTCCGGCGCCACGGCTGCTGCTGGGCACCTGGCGGATCGCCTCGACCCCCAGGGCCGGGTATACCAGCGACAGGCCGAAGCCGGTCAGCCCGGCACCGAGCATCGCCCACAGCGGCGAGGGCGCCAGCCATAGCATAGTCAAGCCCAGGACCTCGGTGGCCATGCAGACAATGGCCACGTTGTAGCCGCCGAAGCGGTTGACCGCGTTGACGAACAGCAGCCGCGACAGGATGAAGCACAGGCCGAAGGCGCTCAGGCACCAGGCTGCGCCGACCCAGCCGCGTTCCAGGTAGTACAAGGTGACGAAGGTAGTCAGGGTGCCGTAGCCGATCGACGCCAGGGTCAGCCCCAGGCCGCAGGGCGCCACCCGCCCGAACGCCGACCAGAACGGCAACCGCTCACCCCGCACCACCACCACGTCAGGTCGCGTGCGCAGCACCAGCAGGGCCAGCAGCGCCAGTCCCAGCAGCGCTGGCCCGAGCACGGCGAAGCTCAGGCCGTCCACCAGCAGCACGCCGGCCGGCGCGCCGATGGCGATGGCGCCATAGGACGCGATGCCGTTCCAGGAAATGACCCGGGCGGTATGCTCCGGCCCCACCTGGCCGATCCCCCAGCTCAGGGTCGCAACGCCGATCAGCCCCTGGGCGATGCCTAGCAGCAGCCTGCCGCCCAACAGCAGCGCCAGGCTCAGCCAGGGCAGGGCGAGGGCCCAGGCCGACAGTAGGGTCAGTACGCCGCAGCCGGCGATGCCGTACAGGCCATAGCGGATGGCGCGCTTGCCGCCCAGTGTGTCTGCCACCCGCCCGGCAAAAGGCCGGCTGAGCAGGGTGGCCAGGTACTGCAGGCCGATGGTCAGGCCAGCGATCACCGCGCCGAAACCCAGCTGATCGTGCACATGGCCAGGCAGCACCGCGATCGGCAGGCCGATGCAGAGGAAGGCGATGAAGGTGTAGAAGACGATCGAGAGGATCTGCAGGGTGACACTGGAAGCGTGAGGGGCTGTCATGGGCTCGTTCGCGGGCGGGCGGTGGGGCTGTGCCCATCATGGCTGCGGCGAGAGGGAAAAGGAAGCAGGCTAACTAATTAAACGCAGCGCGGGGCAAGCCTGCTCCTGCGAATGCCGCGAAGGCATTGCAGGAGCGGGTTTGCCCCGCGATGAGGATGACTCAGCGTTGGATCAGACCACTACACCCTGGCTGCGCAGGTAGTCGTCATAGGTGCCGCTGAAGTCCACCACGCCTTCGGGCGTCAGCTCGATGATGCGGGTGGCCAGCGACGACACGAATTCACGGTCGTGGCTGACGAACAGCAGGGTGCCCGGGTAGTTTTCCAGCGCCAGGTTCAGCGCCTCGATCGATTCCATGTCCAGGTGGTTGGTCGGTTCGTCCATCACCAGTACGTTGGGCTTTTGCAGGATCAGCTTGCCGAACAGCATGCGGCCCTGTTCACCACCGGAGATCACCTTCACCGACTTGAGGATCTCGTCGTTGGAGAACAGCATGCGCCCCAGGGTGCCGCGGATAACCTGCTCGCCGCTGGTCCACTGGCCCATCCAGTCGAACAGCGTCACGTCGTCCTCGAAATCGTGGGCGTGATCCTGGGCGTAGTAGCCCACTTCGGCGCTGTCGGTCCACTTCACCGCGCCCGCGTCCGGCTTCATTTCGCCGACCAAGGTGCGCAGCAGGGTGGTCTTGCCGATACCGTTGGGGCCGATTATCGCCACGCGCTCGCCGGCTTCGATGGTGAAGCTGAAGTCCTTGAACAGCACCTTGTCGTCGAAGGCCTTGGCCATTTTCTCGACGATCACCGCCTGGCGGTGCAGCTTTTTCGTCTGCTCGAAGCGGATGAACGGGCTGACACGGCTCGATGGCTTGACCTCGGCCAGCTGGATCTTGTCGATCTGCTTGGCGCGCGAGGTGGCCTGCTTGGCCTTGGAGGCGTTGGCCGAGAAGCGGCTGACGAAGGTCTGCAGCTCGGCGATCTGGGCTTTCTTCTTGGCGTTGTCCGACAGCAGTTGCTCGCGCGACTGGGTGGCCGCGGTCATGTACTCGTCGTAGTTGCCCGGGAACAGGCGCAGCTCACCGTAGTCCAGGTCGGCCATGTGGGTGCAGACGCTGTTGAGGAAGTGGCGGTCGTGGGAAATGATGATCATGGTGCTGTTGCGCGCCGTGAGGATCGTTTCCAGCCAGCGGATGGTGTTGATGTCCAGGTGGTTGGTCGGTTCGTCGAGCAGCAGCACGTCCGGGTCGGAGAACAGCGCCTGGGCCAGCAGCACGCGCAGTTTCCAGCCTGGCGCCACTTCGCTCATCGGGCCGAAGTGCTGTTCCAGGGGAATGCCCAGGCCCAGCAGCAGCTCGCCGGCGCGGGATTCGGCGGTGTAGCCGTCCATCTCGGCGAACTCGGTTTCCAGCTCGGCGACGGCCATGCCGTCTTCCTCGGTCATTTCCGGCAGCGAGTAGATGCGATCACGCTCGGCCTTGACCTTCCACAGCTGCTCGTGGCCCATGATCACGGTGTCGATCACGGCGAACTCTTCGTAGGCGAACTGGTCCTGGCGCAGCTTGCCCAGGCGGGTGTTGGGCTCGAGCATCACCTGACCGCCGGACGGCTCCAGGTCGCCACCGAGGATCTTCATGAAGGTCGACTTGCCGCAACCGTTGGCGCCGATCAGGCCGTAGCGGTTGCCGTTGTTGAATTTGACCGAGACGTTTTCAAACAGGGGCTTGGAGCCGAACTGCATGGTGATGTTAGCGGTGGAGATCAAAGCGCTTACCTATCAGTAACTTACGCGGCTGGATTCTCGGCTGATACCAATTTGATACCAATCTTGAGCTTTTCCAGCTCGCTCCAGTCGGAGCTTGAGTTGAGCCAACGCGCATACGTCGACAGCAGCATTTGCACGCTGTGACCCAGCTGTTGGGCGATAAAATGCGGGGTTGAGGCCAGACATTAAGCATATTGTCGCATAGGTGTGACGACAGTTGTATGGGGGCCTCCTTCTGATCCCCAGCTCATTCAGCACCGGAACCCGCTGTTTGTGCACGTCCGACGTCTGTTTGACGTTCTCACTTCCCTTTGACGGGGAAACACGTAGGGCGTTTTGGCCGCTAATCTCTATCCCTGGCTTTCGCAGCTCGGCGTACTCCCTGTCGTACTGCAGCGCGCCAAGCCCTCTGGTTCAGCAAAACGAACCTATCCCTGCTGTCTGCGTCCTTTCCTCAACCTCGCACAAGGTCTTGGCGATGGTCCGCTCGAAGCGAGATGCCAGCTCGGCGGTTACCTCTGCCTTGGCCAGGCTCTCAGCGGTGCCCTTGGTACGGTGCAAGGCCTCGTAGCGACGGAGTGTCGCTTGCATCACGGGCGGCGGCGCGGCCGCCTGAACGGCTTAGGATAGTCTTGCTGCACAGGCGGTGCAGAAACATGGTGGATCCTCGCCGGGTCGGCGTTATCGTTGAATAGGGGAAGGTGCTGGCGCGCAGCGCCGGAGGGTCAGGCGGCTTTGCCCTCCGTGCTGGTGGCGGCGTGGTGGTGAATGAACTTTTTAGGGCAACGTCGTCTACATTGGAGGGGGGGCCCTTTTTATGAGAGAACGGACATGCTCAAATCAAAAACCTTGATCTCATTGCTCGCGAGTGCTGCCCTTGTTACGGGCTCAATAAGTGCCGCTGCTGATCCCGGCAATGGAAAAGGGCAGGGGCACGGAAAGGGTAACTCGCAGAATATTCAAGGCCATGGGGCAGAGGGCGGCGGGGCGAAGGGAAAGAGTTCAGGGCATAATGGCTGGGATGACGGCCCAAGAATTGATCGTGGCAGCGTCCTAAACATACTGAGCAGTTACCACAACTACTGGAGTCCAGGGCCAGCCTTGCCGCCCGGCATCCAGAAGAATTTAGCACGAGGAAAACCGCTCCCTCCTGGCATCGCGAAAAAGCTCGATGGCAGACTTCTGGGTCATCTGCCGCGCTACGATGGTTATGAGTGGCAACAGGTCGGAACGGACTTAATTCTCGTTGCGATTACCACCGGTATAATCTACGAGGTGCTCAATGGCGCGTTGGACTAGGTGCGAGGTATCGCGACAAAGATCACGGAAATGATGCAAGGCTTGGCTATCACCTGGCTGTAGTAGAGTTTGACCTCTTACACGCCCCCGACATACACCGAGCTCAGTGATGGTCGGCTTACTGGCGGCTTCACCACGGGTAAGCCTTTCAGGCCCGGTGGCCCGATGGTCATCTTGTATTCGGACGACCGTGGATGCCCAGGGCAAAGTGGCATGCAGAAGACTGGCACTGTGCAGCATGCCAGTCATTCTGCAGTTGACAACTACTGCTGGTATTACATGTTGTTTACTGCGTATAGCGGGTTAAGGGTTTGGCCGTGGTCTTTTACAATGTTGTCTTCAACAACTATCTTGCTGGTTTGGGATATGTAGTAGGTTTTTACCTGGGATTTCATTTTTACCGCCATCAAGTACCCTCTTGCGTCGCTGCGGTCCCAGGTATCAGACTCCCCTTGAGCTATCGAGTAGTAACTGTCATTGCCGTCGTTACGCCATGCACTCACTGCAATGTCAATCGATGTGCTTGCGCCATTGGTGATCGTGAGCTTCATATTTTAAGTCCCTTTGGGTTGTAGATTCCATGAGTCGGCTCGCTATTTGGAATTTGCAGACTTGCCACTGCTACTTGTGATTAGTAGTTAGGTTAGCTCATGGGGCTATAAGAGGGCTCATGCCTTTTTCCAGTATGGGTTGTTGTGCTACGCAGTTAAGACCATGAAATAATTAAAGCAAGTAGTTCGATGGCTTTTTTCAGTTCTGAAATTTGACTGATTTACTCGCACGGGCTGATGCTCAAGCGTGAAGAAGGTTTCACATTGGCTTGCCTGTCAGGGAATCTACAGAGGGGCAGGTGGACGAGCCAGGGAGCGACACGTGGGGGATGACAAGGACTACCAAAGCCGAACTGAAACCGCAGGCTTCCCTGGATGATGGCATGTTGCTACATTGCGCGCCGCCCATTTCCAAGGATTGATGCTCGATATGAAACACGTTATTTTCCTGGCACTTATCGCTGCCAGCGCCACTCTGAGCGGCTGCGTTGTCCAAAGCTCGTACAGCAAGACCATTTCCGTCACCAAAGATGCCCAGGGAAAAGTCGTGCAGACCGTTGAAACCGAGACTGTGGTCCAGCCTGGCCAGGGCTACCCGATGCGTCTTCAGTTGATCAAAGGCATTCAGACAAACTGATCCCGCGTCTCAGGCAGAGAGCCCGCCATCTGGCGGGCTTTTTCGTCTGAAAGACATCCCGGAGTGATCGGCGGGCAGCATCAACTGCCTGGCTGTCACCTGCGCGTACGCATCCATTCATCCGCGACATCCCCCATGGTGGAGGGTGCTCCACTCTTGATCCAGGCCATGAAGGTCCGATCGAACTTGAACGCCGCGCCGCATTCACCGAGCAGGAACTGCCGGACCTTCTGCGTATTGCGGTAGTTCTTGTCGAGCAGGGTCGTGCGGGTGATAGGTCCAGCGTGCCAGTCGAAGCTCATTTCCACTACCTTGGATGGCCAGGTTCGCTGGAGCCTAGCATCTCTTGTTGTGGTCTGGCGCCTCTCCGGCAGCCATGCCGCTTTCGCCGTACCGGGCCCATCGTCACGGCTCAACGCCTTCAATTCGCTGGGCGGCAGGTGCACATGCAGCTGCCGACGGCGCTGCTGGATGATTTTCTGGATGCGTCTCATCGGGGCACACCTCGATTGGCATCCTTGCGTAGAGCCGGAGTGAGTGATCAGTAAGCGCCTATTTGCGCGATAGACCCACCACGTCTGACCAATGGACATGGTCCTGAAGCGGGCAGGCTGGAATGGGAGTTGCTTGAGTCAAGCAAACCCACCAGGCGGGAGTGCAGACATGTTCCAGGATGACCTCTATTTCATGAGCTTCGTGGTGGCCGCCGTGCTGGCCTTGGATGTGGTGGCGGTTTTCGTATTCTTGCAGGCCAGTGCCTGACCCCCACGCCTGGGGACACGTCCCCAGAATCGGGGCCGGGCACAGAGTGCTCGGGAATTCGTCTGGGCGAGAGATCAGGCATCTGTGAGGATTGCATTCGCTCGGGTGTTTGCGTGCTCGTTCGCGTGCTCCGCTTGTCCGCCAGCAGTGCCGACTTGCCTGGCGCTTGTAGACTCACCAGTGCTGTACGCAAATCCTACTCATAAGGAGCATGAGTCATGACACAGCAACAGGCTTTCAAAGAAGAACTGGCCGCCGATGTTCAGGTACCCCCAGGCTATACCTACCTGAGCAGCGGTCGTTGCGATGTGAAGGGCAAGGAAGGTGAGCGGGCCGGCGCGAACTTCGTCGAAGCGCAGATCCAGCAGTACAAATCCTTCATCCTCAGGACCACCGCCGGCGCGGGCACCTTCATGGTTCGCCTGGACTATTCCGGTGGCAGCGACAAGAACCTGCAGTACGTCAGCATCAATGACAGCTACTCCACCCAGGAGACCTTCAACATTCGCAGCGTTTCGATGAACAACCTGCGCGGTTTGTTCGCCGCGGGCAAGAGCTCGGCCAACCTGAGCTTCTATGTGTTCGGCAAAGCTTGATCGCGATTGATTGACCTGTCCGGGCTCCGGTCTATTGAGGGCCGGAGTTCCGCGGTCATGCGCATGTGCTAGATTCCCATGCCTCGCAGGCATCGCAAGGCGATGTCGGTCCTGCCTGGTAGAAGGGAGTTGCGCCTAACCCATGTTCATCGACACGCCACGTCTTGTCCTGCGCCCCTGGGCCGAGCGGGACATCGAAGCCTTTGCCGTCGTCAACGCCGACCCCGAAGTCAGGCGCTACTACTACCCCGCAGTACTGACGCCCGCTGAAACCCGCTCGATGCTTGCCGAGTGCGATCGGCACCTGCAAACGCATGGTTTCGGCTTTGTCGCGCTCGAGCGCAAGGCAGATGGCGCGTTGGTCGGCGGCCTTGGCTTGTCCTCGACCGGGGACGAGATACCGGGCGGCCCGCATGTCGAAATCGGCTGGATCCTCGGGCGCAGCCACTGGCGGCAAGGGTATGCATTCGAAGCGGCCAGTGCGTGCCTGGCCTACGCGTGGTCGACCCTTGGGTTGCGCCAGGTCATCGGCTACACCTCCAGCATCAACACACCGTCCAGGGCATTGATGCAGAGGCTGGGGATGCGTTCGGAGCCGACGGAAGACTTCCTCGACGTGACGGTGCCTGAAGGCAATTCGTTGCGACCGCACGTGCTCTACCGGATCGACCGGCCCACCCAGGCGATATAGCGAACCGGCATACCGGGCCCGTCACCCTGGGGCTAGGCTTGTAGATCGTAAGCAGACTATTAAAAAGGGTGGTAGTTGTGCGACTGTCCAGGAAATCCTGCTGGGGTGGTTGGAGTCTGTATGAACCGCTTGATGATGGCATTGGCCGCCAGCCTGCTGCTGGCCGGTTGCGCGCATGATCCCGATATCCGGGCCGGGAGCGACAACACCTTCGGCGTGACCGCGAAAGCTCCGCCGGATTACCTGAACTGCGTCAGGGCCGAGCTTCCTGCAAACGCGACGACCTTTATCGTGCAGAACCAGGACGCCCTCGAGCTGTTTGTCGCCAGCACCGATCCGAACAAGGCCGACGGTTTGGTGAAGGTCCAGGGCTCCCCAGGGCGGCAACAATACTCCGCCTATCAACGCGATGCCTGGTATGACAAGGGGCGCCTGCTCGATGCCGCGCTGATGTGTTCGAGGGTATGATCGCAGCTTCGCGGGGCGCTGCCGTTTGCGTCGTCCCGCGAAACGATCTTGTCCTACTTCACCTCGGACGATTCTCATGTTGAACGGATTCAACCATCTCACCCTGGCCGTCTCCAACCTCGCCGACAGCATCGTGTTCTACCAGCAGGTACTGGGCTTCAGGCTCAGTGCTCGGTGGGAGCGGGGTGCCTACCTGAGCCTGGGCGAACTGTGGCTGTGCCTGTCGGCCGATCAGGTAGCGGCGGGCGACCTGCAGCGCACCTACACGCACTACGCGTTTTCCATCCGCCACAGCGACTTCGCGGCCTTCGCCCAGCGCCTGCGCGAGCACGGCGTGCGCCTGTGGAAGCAGGACAGCAGCGAGGGAGACTCGCTGTACTTCCTCGACCCGGATGGCCACCAGCTCGAAGCCCATGTCGGCGATCTGCAATCGCGGCTGGCGGCCTGCCGGGCGAAACCTTATACAGGCATGGTGTTCTACGACTGACGCAGCCGCGCCATGCACAGCGCGTCGACAAACACCCCATCGCGCACACCGTAGTCGCGCAACCGGCCTTCGACCTCGAAGCCGAACTTGCGATACAGCGCCAGTGCCGGTTCGTTGTCGGCGTAGACGGTCAGCTGGACCCGGCGCAGATTCATCCAGTTGTCGGCAATGTCGAGGATGGCCGTCATCAGGCGCGAGCCGACGCCCTTGCCTTGCCAGGCCTGGGCAACGCCCATGAGCAGCTCGCCCAGGTGCGCCTGGCGGATGCGCGTGCTCTGGTCCAGGCCGATATTGCCGATCACCTGGCCTTGGTGCACCGCCACCAGGCGGATTTGCCGGTCATGGTAGGCGGCCAGGCGCTCACGCCACACTTCGACGCCCTGGTAGGGCATCTGCAGCACCTGGCGGCACACCGCAGGTTCGTTGTAGAGCGCGGTGATACCGTGCAGGTGCTGCTCGGCAAAGCGTTCGATGATGATGTCGGGCGAGGCGTCGTTCACTGTGTTTCCGTCCTTTGAAAAACGAGTGGCGCCTCAGTGTACGAGGTAGCGCTTCGGGCTGGCCAGTGGCGATGGCTGGGCAAGAAAGCGGATGCGTGGCCGCGCCGCGATGGTTACAGTGCAGCGATCGTCATCCTGCCGGAGCCTGCCATGTCCTGTGCCTTCACCCTCATGCAATCGCCTGTCGGCACCCTGACCCTGGTGGCGCGTGGCGAGCGGCTGGCCGCTGTGCTGTGGGAGCACGAGCGGGAGAACCGGGTGCGCCTGGGCGAGCTGCACCGCGACGACCAGCACGGCGTGCTGCGCGAGACCGCCCGCCAGCTGGGCGAGTACTTCGCCGGGCAACGCCTGCGCTTCGAGCTGGACCTGGACTTTGCCGGGACCGCGTTCCAGCGTGAGGTGTGGGCGGCGCTGTTGACCATTCCCTTTGGTGAGACCCGCAGCTACGGCCAGATCGCCCGGCAGATCGGCAAGCCCGATGCGGTTCGGGCGGTGGGCGCGGCCAACGGCCGCAACCCGATCTCGATCATCGCGCCCTGCCACCGGGTGATCGGGGCCTCGGGCAGCCTCACCGGTTTCGCCGGTGGCTTGCCGGCCAAGCAGTATCTGCTGGCACTGGAGGGGCGCCAGAGCCTGGCGCTGGATTTCTAGGCGTCAGCTGAGCCAGGCACAAAACACCGTCAACACCAGGGCCAGCATTGTGCCGGCAAACAGGCTGTAGTGGCGGTGGGCGCGGCGGGCGTGGGCTTGGACTTCGCGCAGGTACTGCCCCGCAGGCGGGGCGTCCGGGCGATGGCGCAGGCCTTCGGCGATATCGGCCAGGCGCCCGCGAATCAGGGTGCCCACCAGGTACCAGACACTGGCATAGCTGGCCAGGATCACTAGCGCATACTTCATGCGCACAGCTCCAGCGGCCATGCCTGGGCAGTGCCTGTCGCCGTATCGAGCAGTAGAAGGCCTGGTGCTGCATCACCGAGGCAGGCCAGCAGGTTGCCTTCGGCATCCCAGGCTGCGGACTGCCCGGCCCCCACGTAAATGTCCGCAGGGCCGACGCAGTTGCTCATGATCACCGGCATGCGCAGCCGCCGGGCAACCTGCGGGTAGTGCGCAGCCCCTGCGCGGATGCCTTCCTCGGTCTTGACCACGCTGACCAGGTAAAGGTCGGCGCCCTGCGCCTGGGCATGCGCGGCGTGCTCGAGGAACATCGATTCATAGCAGATAGCCGGCGCAACCTGGTGGCTGCCGGCGGCGAACACCAGCGAGGTGCTGCCGGGTACGAAGTAGTCCAGTTCGTCGTCATGCAGGCGCTGCTTGGCATACACCAGCGGTGCCAGCTTCGGGCGCACTACCAGCATGCCTATGCGCACGCCGGCCATGGTCGGCATGGGCAGGCCGACCGCCGCCGTCACGCCGAAGCGGTCGCACGCGGCTTGCAGCGGTGCCAGTTGCGGCGAGTCGGCGGGCATGGCCAGTTGCCGGGCCAGCGTTGGTTCGTAGCCGGTCAAGGACAGTTCGGGGAACACCAGCAGTTCGGCGCCCAGGGCCGCGGCCTGTTCGATGGCGCGCAGATGGAGCGCGATGTTGGCGGCCAGATCGCCTTTGCTCAAAGCCAGCTGTACTGCGCAGATCTTCATGAAGCATCCGTCCTTGGCATGTCGTCGGCTGTCGAGGATACAATCGACGGCCGTTCCCTCCCAGTACCGATGTGTCGATTTCATGGACGAAAACGCAATGACCCACGCCGCCGCCATACCCGCCGACTCGCTGATCGCCACGCATGCCGCGCAGGCGGGTTTTCGCCATTGTCGGGCAATTGAAATTGCGGACGACGGGCGGCCGGCCATGGCGCACTTCCTGCGCCTGATGACGAGCATGCCCGGCTGGATCGACACATTGATGGTGCTGCGCAACCGCCTGGTCGCGCTGCTCGGCCTCAAGGACCTGGGGCGCCTGACCGCCATCGACCCGGCCCGCGCCCCGGGCAGCTACCAGCCCGGAGAGCGGGTGGGGATTTTCACCCTGGTGGCCAATACCGAGGATGAGGTGCTGCTGGTTGACCGCGACCAGCACCTGGACGTGCACATCGCCCTGATGCGACGCCCGACGGCCGCGGGCCGTTGCGAGGTGCTGGTGAGCACCGTGGTGCGCACGCACAATCGGCTGGGCCGCCTGTACATGCTGCCGGTGGCGCCGTTCCATCGGCTGATCGCGCCTATCGCCCTGCGCCGCCTGGCGGGGTGACACTCAAGAGGGCGGCTGGGCGAAGCGCTGCCGGAACCAGTCGCCAAGCATGGCCTTCTCCGCATACAGCCGGTCGTTGTTGCCCAGCCGGCCGGGGCGGCTGAGGTACATCTTGTCGCTCAGGTGCTCCTGGGCCTTTAGCGCGGGCTGGCCGGGCTGTTGCAGGATGTAGTCGAGGTCAATGCTGGGCCAGGTGACTTCGCGCATGAAGCGCACATCGTAAGCCTGGTTGTGCCAGGGCTCGAACTGGCCGGCCAGGTCGATGTCGCGGATGTCGATGACCAGTTGCTGGCCAGGCTGCAGGTAGCGCTGGCCGAGTTTCTGCAGGTGCTGGGTGAGGGCTTTCATCACCTGCGGGTCGGCGCCGCGAGTGTAGGCCCGGTTGTCGAGGCTGGCATCGCGGAATTTCTCGGGGTGGTCGAAACGCACCTCGACCTGCGCGGTCGAGGTGCCCTGTGCCATGCTGTCTAGTGCCAGCACCATCAGCAGGCAACTGGCCAGGGTGGTTCGCATGATGCACCTCCGGATTCGGGCGGTTTACCCGCCTATTTTACGCCGGTGCCGGGCAGAAGCAGAGGAATGATGCAATGAGTGCGTTCAAGCGGATCGCCGCCAACAGCCGTGGCCGTGACCTGGCCGTGGGCGATATCCATGGGCATTTCGAGCGCCTGCGTGACTGTCTGGAGGCCGTTGGTTTCGATCCGGTGGTCGATCGGCTGTTCAGCGTCGGTGACCTGGTCGACCGCGGGCCGGGCAGCGCACAGGCGCTGCAATGGCTGGCCGAGCCCTGGTTCCATGCGGTGCAGGGCAATCACGAGTCGCTGGCGGTCAATCACCTGCGCGGTGGCCGGGTCGACCTGGACATGTACCGGGCGGCCGGCGGCGGATGGTTCCTCGATTTGCCAAAGGCCGAGCAGGTGCGTTTCGTCGAGGTGTTCGAACACCTGCCGATCGCCTTGCAGGTCGACACGGCGGGCGGACCGGTCGGCTTGCTGCATGCCGACAGCCCATTCGACGACTGGCCCCAGCTGTGTGCGAGCCTGCTGGCCGGGGATGACCTGCAGGTGCGCGAGGTGTGCCAGTGGTCGCGCCGGCGCCTCAAGGAGGGCGACAGCCGCCCGGTCAAGGGCCTGCGCGCCTTGCTGGTCGGCCATACACCGGTGCTGGAGATCAAGGTGCTGGGCAACGTCTGGCACCTGGACACCGGCGGCTGGAGCCGCGGTCACTTTAGCCTGCTAGAACTGGACGGCCTTGAGCCGCTCAGTGCCAGGCCAGGTGCGTGAGAACAGCGCCGGCCAGCAGGATCAACATCAAGCCCGAGGCACGCTCGAGCCAGGGCAGGGCGCGAGCGAAGCGGCGCAGCACCCGCGGGTTGCCTATGGCCACGGCAATCCCCAGATCCCAGGCCAGGACGATGCCGAACATCCAGATGCCATAGCCCAGCTTGGCCCAGGTGCCGCTGCTGGCGATCATGCTCGCCAGGCTTGCATAGAACAGTGCGTTCTTCGGGTTGAGGATGCCCGAGGCGAAGCCCATGCCCAAACAGTTCAGCCAGCCACGCGCAGACGATGCCGCGCCAGGTTCGCCGTGCGTCAGGGTGGCTTGCCCGGCATGGCGCAGGAACAGTTGGCCGAGGTAGAGCAGGTAGCCACAGCCCGCCAGCTGGAGGGTGACGAACAGGGGGCTGCCATCGCGCAAAAAGGATACCCCGGTAAACGCCGCACTGATGAACACGCCGTTGGCCAGGGCGATCCCGGCACAGGCGCCACTGGCGAGCCGCCAGCCGGCGCTGGCCGAGGTGCGGGCGACCAGGAAAAAGTCCGGGCCGGGGGAGAGCAGGGCGAGGAAGTGGGCGGTGGCGACGAGCATGAACAGTTGCATGGGGGCGGGCTTCCTGGTGGAGGTAGCCGCAGTCTGTTGCTGGTGATGGGTGGAGTATTGAAGATTATTGCAGGGGGCCGCTGTGCGGTGATGTCAGTGCTTCAGTGTCGCCCGGTAGGCCCCGGGTGTCACCCCGACATGCGCCTTGAACACCCGCTGGAAGTGGCTCTGATCGGCAAAGCCCAGGTTATAGGCCACCTCCGCCAGCGCCTGCCCCTGGCGCAACAGACTCCGGGCCTTGTTCACCCGCGCGTTGAGCAGGCAGGCGTGAGGGGTCATGCCGGTAGCGACGCTGAACGCCCGTATTAACTGGTAGCGCCCCATGCCGGCCTGGCGCGCCAGGCGCTCCAGGCTCAGTTCGGCCAGGTCCTGCTCCTGGGCGTGCTCCAACAGTTCGCGCAGTGTCGACGGCGGCAAGGGTGGCGCCGGCAGCAAGGCTGGGTGCATGGAGAAATCATGTTCGCCGATGAAGGCCACCAACGCCGCCTCTTTCTCGAAGGTTGCCGCCGGTGAAAACAGCAACCTGTTCAGCGCGCAGAACTGCCGGTACAGCGCTTGCGAGCGAGTGACCCGGGCCACGGCACTGGGCTCGCCTGCGGCAACGCCGGATTCGAGGCGTAGCTTACGCAGCCACTCGGCATCCAGGTGCAGCATCTGGTAGCTCCAGGCCTGTCCCGGTTGCGGGTTGCAGGCATGCACCCGCTGCGCCGGCACGAACACCAGGGTACCCGGCGTCAAGCGCTCCTCACCGCGGGCAGCGCCGGTGAAGCGGCTGCTGCCGGCATCCACTGCGCCGATGGAAAAGCTGGGGTGGCTATGGGCCTTGTAGCAGGCGCGGCTATGGCAGGCGCGCCGGCTCTCGACGTACGGCATGGCCGGTTCGTACCAGATTTCGCTGCTCGGGCGGTTCATGGCGAGGTGCCTTGAGACGTACGGAGGGCGCCAGTCTAGCGCCTGGCAGCTGTTCCGGCCATTTGCCGCGCCACTGTGCTTGACGGGCCTGCCCGCCAGGCGCGACGCTGCGCCGGTCCCTGCCGGAGAACAAGAATGGACCTGTCGAGCCTGCTGCTGTTCATCCCCGCCTGTTTCGCCCTGAACATGGCGCCGGGCCCCAACAACCTGCTGTCCCTGCACAATGCCAGCCGCTATGGCCTGCGCACCGCCTGTGTGGCCGGTGCCGGGCGCCTGCTCGCCTTCAGCGGCATGATCGCCCTGGCCGCGATGGGCCTGGCCGTGGTGCTGCACACCAGCGAGTACCTGTTCCTGGCGATCAAGGTGCTGGGCGCGGGTTACCTGTTCTATATCGCCTGGCAGCTGTGGCGGGCACCGGTCGGCGAGGCGGCGGTGGCCGGCGAGCAGCCTCGCGGCACCTGGAAGCTGGCGCGCCAGGAGTTCTGGGTGGCGGCGGGCAATCCGAAGGCAATACTCATCTTCACCGCGTTCCTGCCGCAGTTCGTCACCGTGGGCAGCGTTACCCCGGTCAGCGAACAATTCCTGCGCCTGGGCGTGCTGTTCCTGTTGCTGGAGTGGGCGGCCATCGCCATCTATGCGGGGCTAGGCGCGTATTTGCAGCGCTGGTTCGAACGGCCCGGGCCACGGCGCATGTTCAACCGGGTCAGCGCCTCGCTGCTGGGGTGCGCGGGGCTTGGCCTGCTGGCGGCCCGTCGCTGATCCGCTGTTTTCCCTCGCAGCTGAGTATTGCCGCGCTTTGCGCTTGCTGAGACCTTTCCATGTTTCTGCCCGGAGCTTTTTCGCCGGGTGACAAGCGGTGGGTCTACCCCGGGAGCGTGGTGTGAAGTGGTGGAGCAAGGCAGGTCGGCAAGACCCGCAGATCAAGGAGCTGAACGTCGCCCTGGAGCATTCCCGTTCACAGTTGGCGGCATCTGAGCAGCGCGTCCGCGAGGCGGAATCGAGGGCGGCGGAACTGGCACGGGAGAACCAGGTGCTCGCCCATCTGGCCGCTAACCTCTCGGCGTTCTCGCATTCCCTGGAAATGACCCAGACCTCGTTCGCCAGCCTCGCCCACAGCATGGAGCAGGAACGGCAGTACGCCATCCGCATCCAGGGTATCGCCAGCAGCAACCAGGCCAGTATCGACGCGATCGCGACCAATCTCGAGCAACTGGCCGATGCCTCCGGCGAAGCGTCGGAGAAGGTCGGCAGGCTCGATCATCAGGCTCAGCAGGTCGGCGGTGTGCTGGAGATCATCCGCGAGGTAGCGGACCAGACCAATTTGCTCGCGTTGAACGCGGCCATCGAGGCGGCGCGGGCGGGAGATGCCGGGCGCGGCTTTGCCGTGGTGGCCGATGAGGTCAGGACCCTGGCCAGGCGCACGGCCGACGCCACCGCCGAGATCGGCACGCTGGTCTCGGCCATTCGTGCCGACAGCGCGCAAAGCCGAGGACATATCGCCAGCCTGGCCGAGCATTCGTCGTCATACAGCGGTGTCGGCCAGTCCGCGGCCAGTACCATGCGCCAGTTGCTCGACATGTCGACGGTGGCCGAAGGATCGGCATCGGTGTCGGCGCTGCGCAGCTTCTGCGAGCTGGCCAAGCTCGATCACCTGATCTACAAGTTCCGCGTCTACAAGGTATTGTTCGGGGTCTCGCAGGAGCGCGGCTCGGACTTTACCGACCATACCCACTGCCGCCTGGGCAAGTGGTATCGCGAGGGGGACGGGGCCCTGCACTATGCGCATCTTGCAGGGTACAAGGATATCGACGCGCCCCATGCCGCCGTGCACCGATGTGCATTCGACGCCATCGATGCCCATGCCAGCGGCGATACCGCAGCGATGCTCAAGGCGGTGGCCGAGATGGAGAGTGCCAGCCTTGCCGTGCAGGAGGGTTTGGAGCGCGTGGTCGCCAGTGGCGAGCAATCGCCTTCGTTGTTGCAGAGACGGCGCGAGAGCGAGGCTCAGTCGCGATAGAAAGTCTGCACAAGGTGATAGCCGAACTTGCTCTTGATCGGTCCGTGGACCACGCGCAGGGGCTTCTTGAAGATCACCTGGTCGATGGCGCCGACCATCTGGCCCGGACGGATTTCACCCAGGTCGCCGCCGCGCTTGCCGGACGGGCAGGTGGAAAATTTCTTCGCCAGCACGTCGAAAGCCTCGCCGTTGGCGATGCGCTGCTTGAGCTTTTCGGCTTCGTCAGCGGTCTTGACCAGGATGTGGCGGGCTTGGGCTTTCATGGGGTTACCTGTGCTTCGGGGTAAAAGGGCGACATTATGCCTGATGTCGCCCTCAGCGTAACTCCGGGCGGTCACGGAACTGCTGCAGCGCCTCGGGGTTGGCCAGGGCGTCGGTGTTCTTCACCGGCCGGCCATGCACCACGTCGCGGATCGCCAGCTCCACCAGCTTGCCGCTGAGGGTGCGCGGGATGTCGCTGATCTGGACGATCACCGCCGGAACATGACGCGGCGTGGTGTACTGGCGAATCACCTGGCGGATACGCAGGCTGAGCGCTTCGTCGAGCTGCAGACCGTCGCGCAGGCGCACGAACAGCACCACGCGCACATCGTCATGCCAGTCCTGGCCGATGGCCACGCTTTCCAGTACCTCCCCGACCTTTTCCACCTGGCGGTAGATCTCGGCGGTGCCGATACGCACGCCGCCGGGATTGAGCACGGCGTCGGAGCGGCCATGAATGATCAGCCCGCCGCCAGGCACCTGCTCGGCGTAGTCGCCCTGGCACCAGACACCTTCGAACTGGCTGAAGTACGCGTCGTGGTAGCGTTGACCGTCAGCGTCGCCCCAGAAACCGAGCGGCATGGAGGGGAAGGGATGCACGCAGACCAACTCGCCTTTCGCGCCGCTGATCGGCTGGCGCCTTTCGTCCCAGACTTCCACCGCCATGCCCAGGCCCTTGCCGGCAATCTCGCCACGGCGCACCGGCAGCAGCGGGTTGCCGGCCACGAAGCAGGCGACGATATCGGTGCCACCGGACATCGAGGCCAGGCACACGTCGGCCTTTACCTTGGTGTAGACATAGTCGTAGCTGTGGGGCGACAGCGGCGAGCCGGTGGAAAGGATCAGGCGCAGGCTGCCCAGGCCATGGGATTTCGCCGGCTCCACAGCGGCCTGCTCCAGGGCGGCGAGGTATTTGGGGCTGGTGCCGAAGGCGCGGATGCCTTCGGCGTCGATCAGGTCGAGCAGGCGCTCGGACCCTGGGTGAAAAGGCGAACCGTCATACAGCACCAGGGTGGCGCCGACCGCCAGCCCGCTGGCCAGCCAGTTCCACATCATCCAGCCACAGGTGGTGTAGTAGAACAGCACATCGTCGGCCTTGAGGTCGTTGTGCAGGCCGTGCTCCTTGAGGTGCTGCAACAGCACGCCGCCAGCGCGGTGGACGATGCACTTGGGCACGCCGGTGGTGCCGCTGGAATACAGGATATAGAGCGGATGGTCGAAGGGCAGCGCGGCGAAGGTCGGCGTACCGCCGGGCGTGAAGTAGTCGGCCCACAGGGTCGTCGGCTTGCCGGTGAACTCATCGGCGCGGGTCTGCGGCCGGGTATGCGGCACCACCAGCAACTGCTCGACGCTCGGTAGCTGGGCCACGACCTGGTTGATCTTCTCGACCTGGTCGATGACCTTCCCGGCATATTGATAACCGGCGCAGGCCAGCAGCAGCCGGGGCGCGATCTGGCCGAAGCGATCGATAATGCCATGGCTGCCGAACTCCGGTGAGCAACTGGACCAGACTGCGCCGAGGCTGGTGGCGGCGAGCATGGCAACCAGGGTTTCCCAGGTGTTGGGCATGACTGCGGCGACCCGATCACCCGGCGCGATCCCGGCCTGGCGAAAAGCCTGCTGCAAGCCGGCGACCTGCGCGGCCAGTTGATTGTGGGTGAGGCTGTGGCGGCCGCCGTCCTCGCGCACGGCCACCACGGCCGGGCGGTCGTCGTGGCGCTGCAGCAGGTGTTCGGCGAAATTCAGGGTGGCGCCGCGGAACCAGCACGCGTCGGCCATGTGTTCGCCTTCCTCGAGGATGCTCGAAGGCGGTGTGTGCCACTGCACATGGAAGTACTCGGCGAGGGTCTGCCAGAACTGCGGGCGCTGCTCGACGCTCCAGCGGTGCAGGGCGGCGTAGTCGTCGAGCTGAAGGTTGAAGCGCCGGTTGACGCGACGACGGAAGGCATCCATCCGGCTGGCTTCGATCTGGGTGGTGGTGGGGCGCCAGAGTACGTCGTTCATGCCGGGAGTCTCGGTCAGGGATGAGCGTCTTATCGCGGTGCGAGCCCGCTTCTGTAGAGGAACGGGCTTGTCTTGTTCCACTCTAGCCTTTACTGGGCGAGCCAACCGCCATCGACGTTCCAGGCGGCGCCACGGACCTGGCTAACGGCCTCGCTGCACAGGAACAGCACCAGTTCGCCGAGGTGGCGGGGGGTGACGAAGGCCAGGGAGGGCTGCTTCTCGGCCAGCAGGTCGTGTTGCGCCTGCTGTGCATCGCCACCGCTGGCGGCGCGGTCATCGATCTGCTTCTGCACCAGCGGCGTCAGTACCCACCCCGGGCAGATGGCGTTGCAGGTGACGTTGCTGGTGGCGGTTTCCAGGCCGATCACCTTGGTCAGGCCGACCACGCCATGCTTGGCGGCGACGTAGGCGGCCTTGCCGGTGGAGCCCACCAGGCCGTGCACCGAGGCGATATTGATGATCCGCCCCCAGCCGCGCGCGCGCATGCCCGGCAACACCAGGCGGCTGCCATGGAATACCGCCGAGAGGTTCAGCGCGATGATCTTGTCCCAGGCCTCCACCGGAAACTGCTCGACCGGCGCCACATGCTGGATGCCGGCATTGTTGACGAGGATGTCGACCGCGCCGAACTCGCGTTCGGCCAGGGCGAACATCTGCTCGATCTGTGCGACGTCGGACAGGTCGGCGGGATGATGGGCGACCTTGACCCCGAACCGCCTGATCTCGGCGATGGCCGCGGCCGGGTCGCCGAAACCGTTGAGCAGGATGTCGGCGCCGGCCTCGGCCAGCACCTGAGCTATTCCCAAGCCGATGCCGCTGGTGGAACCGGTGACCAGTGCGGTCTTGCCTTTGAGCGTCATGCCATTCTCCTTCATACGATGCCGGTGGCGTAGAACGTGGCGATGACCACGAACACGGCCAGGGTCTTGATCAGGGTAATACCGAAAATGTCCTTGTAGGCTTCGCGGTGGGTCAGCCCGGTGACCGCCAGCAAGGTGATCACCGCGCCATTGTGCGGCAGGGTGTCCATGCCGCCGCTGGCCATGGCGGCGACCCGGTGCAGCACCTCCAGCGGGATGTTGGCGGCGTTGGCGGCGGCGATGAAACTGTCGCTCATGGCTGCCAGGGCGATGCTCATGCCGCCGGAGGCGGAGCCGGTGATGCCGGCCAGCAGGGTGACGGTGATGGCCTCGTTGACCAGCGGGTTAGGGATGCCGCGCAGGGCGTCGGCCAGCACCAGGAAGCCAGGCAGCGAAGCGATCACGGCGCCGAAGCCGTATTCCGAGGCCGTGTTCATTGCCGCCAGCAGGGCGCCGCTGACCGCGCTCTTGGTGCCTTCGGCCAGGCGCTGGCGAATGGTGCCGAAGGCGCAGGCCAGCACCATCAGGATGCCCACCAGCAACGCCGCCTGCACTGCCCAGATTGCCGTCAGCTTGGCCACGTCGCTCTGCACCGGCGCGGCCATGCCCGGCAGTTGCAGGGTGTGGCTGGTGCCGTACCACTGCGGGATCCAGTGGGTGAACAGCAGGTTCATCACGCCTACCAGAAGCAGCGGCGCCAGGGCCAGCCAGGGATTGGGCAGGGCGATGTCGTCGGCGGTCTCCGGTTCGTTGCGCAGGTTGCTCCCATAGCCTTCGCCCTTGCGCTGGGCCTTGTTGCGCTGGCGTTGCAGGTAGAGCATGCCGGTGCAGAACACGAACAACGTGCCGATCAGGCCCAGCCAGGGCGCGGCCCACGCGGTGGTGTTGAAGAAAGTGCTGGGGATGATGTTCTGGATCTGCGGGGTGCCGGGCAGGGCGTCCATGGTGAAGGAGAACGCGCCCAGGGCGATGGTCGCCGGGATCAGCCGCTTGGGAATGTCGCTCTGGCGGAACATCTCGGCGGCGAACGGGTACACCGCGAACACCACCACGAACAGCGACACGCCGCCGTAGGTGAGCAGGGCGCAGACCAGCACGATCACCAGCATCGCCTGGCGAGTGCCGAGCAGGCGGATGGCGGCGGCGACGATCGAGCGCGAGAAACCCGACAGCTCGATCAGCTTGCCAAACACCGCGCCGAGCAGGAACACCGGGAAATAGAGCTTGATGAAGCCGACCATTTTCTCCATGAACACCCCGGTGAAGGCCGGGGCCACGGCGGCGGGGTCGGTGAGCAGCACCGCGCCGAGGGCGGCGATGGGGGCGAAGAGGATCACGCTGTAGCCGCGGTAGGCAGCGAGCATCAGCAGGGCCAGGGCGGCCAGGGCGATGAGCACGGTCATCCTAAGGGGATCTCCAACTGTTGTTTTTATGGTTGGAATGCAGGTAGCGGAAATCGTGCCAATTTCTTAAGTCATTGAATTTATGGGTTTTTCTTATTTCGCTGAAGCTCAGTGTCTCTGATTTGAGAAAGTGGGGGCGCGCCGCGGCCCATCGCCGGCAAGCCGGCTCCCACAGTTGATCGCGGTATGCCCCTGTGGGACCCGCTTGCCGGCGATCGAGGGCAAAGCCCTGGTGGCCATCTCATAAAAGAGATGAGCGTCTCATTGTGGAGACTCGATTTCCAGCGCCGCCATCTTCTTGTACAGCGTCGACCGTCCCAGGCCCAATGCCTGCGCCGCCTCCGGCACATTTCCGGCGCTGCGGGCCAAGGCATCGACAATCAATCCGCGCTCGAACTGGGCGCACGCCTGGCGGTAATCCAGCGCTGGTGCGGCCAATGCCACCGGGCTCAACGGCCCCAGCGCGTTCGCCAGGTCATGCACGCCCAGTCGCGGCTGGTCCGCCAGCAGGGTCGCCCGCTCCAGTACGTTGCGCAGCTCACGGATATTCCCCGGCCAGGCATGGCGCCCCAACAACGCCTGGGCCTCGGCCTCCAGCTCGTACTGGCTGCCCAGTTCGACGAGGATCGCCTCGCACAGCGCCGGCAGGTCCTCCAGGCGTTCGCGCAGCGGTGGCACCTGCACCGGCAGCACGTTCAGCCGGTAGTACAGGTCGGCGCGGAACGCACCCCGGGCCATGGCCGCCTGCAGGTCGATGGAGGTGGCGGCGATGATCCGCACGTCGCTGCGCAGCATCTGGTTGCTGCCCACCGGCTCGTATTCCTTCTCCTGCAATACGCGCAGCAGTTTGCTTTGCAGGGTCAGCGGCATGTCGCCGATCTCGTCGAGAAACAGCGTGCCGCCCTCGGCCAGTTGCAGCTTGCCGTTGCGGCCCTTGCGGTCGGCGCCGGTGAAGGCGCCTGGGGCGGTGCCGAAGAACTCGGCCTCGAGCAGTGCCTCGGGGATCGCCGCGCTGTTGATGCTGACGAAGGCTTTGTGCGCGCGGGCCGAGGCTGCATGGATGGCGTGGGCCAGCAGTTCCTTGCCGGTGCCGGTCTCCCCCAGCAACAGTACCGGCGAGTCGCTGCCGGCCCCACGCCGGGCGCGGCGCTTGGCCTCGAGGCAGGCGGGGCTGCTGCCGACGAACTGGGCGAAGCTGTAGCGGGCCTGGCGCGCGCGCAACTGCGAGCGGGTCGAAGCCAGCTCCTGCTGCATGCTGGCGTAGCGCTTGAGCAGCGGCGACAGGCTGCGCAGCTCGTCGAACAGGGCGAAGCCGATGGCGCCGATCAGCGCGCCCTGATCGTCGTGGATTGGCAGGCGCATCACCACCAGGGGTTCGTTCGGTGTGTCGAGCATATCCAGCAGGATTGGCTTGCCGTCGCTCACTACCTCACGCATGAGGCTGCCAGGGATCACCGCTTCACACGGTTTGCCGATGGCGCTGGCGGCATCCGCCAGACCGAAACGGCGGGCATAGCGCTCGTTCATCCAGACGATGCGCGCCTGGCGGTCGACGATCACCGTACCTTCGCTGGATTGCTCGATGATCTCGAACAGCGAGCGGATGGCCAGTTGGCGGACCTGGGGGTAGTCCTTGAGGTTGTCGTGCATGCATTGGTCCAGCGGTTGGATGTGAGGGTGCTACAGGCGATCACCTGCGAGGATCAAATGCCTCGCGCAGCGCATCGCCGATGAATACCAGCAACGACAGGATCAGCGCCAGGGCAAAGAACGCGGTGAAGCCCAACCATGGCGCCTCGAGGTGCTGCTTGCCCTGGGTCACCAGCTCGCCCAGCGAGGCGCTGCCGGCGGGCATGCCGAAGCCGAGGAAGTCCAGCGCGGTCAGGGTGGTGATCGCCCCGGTAAGCATGAACGGCACGTAGGTCAGGGTCGCGTTGAGGGCGTTGGGCAAGATATGCCGCAGCATCACCTGGGTGTCGGAAAGCCCCAGTGCCCGGGCGGCCTTGACGTATTCCAGGTTGCGCCCACGAAGGAACTCGGCGCGCACCACATCCACCAGGGTCAGCCAGGAGAACAGCGCCATGATCCCCAGCAACCACCAGAAATCCGGCTCGACGAACCCCGACAGGATGATCAGCAGGTACAGCACCGGCAACCCCGACCACACCTCCAGCAGGCGCTGGCCGAGCAGGTCGACCCAGCCGCCGTGGTAACCCTGCAAGGCGCCGGCCGTGACGCCGATCAGCACGCTGAGCAAGGTCAGGGCGAAGGCGAACAACAGCGAGACCCGCGTGCCGTACAGCACCCGCGCCAGTACATCGCGGCCCTGGTCGTCGGTGCCCAGCCAGTTGCTTGTGCTGGGCGGGCTGGGGGTGGGCACCTGCAGGTCGTAGTTGGGGGTGTCGGCGCTGAACGGGATCGGCGCGAAGAGCATCCAGCCGCCCTGGCCCTCGATCAGCTGGCGCACGTACTGGCTGCGGTAGTCGGGTTGGAACGGCAGTTGCCCGCCGAACTGCTGCTCGGTGTAACGCTTGAGCGCCGGGGTGTACAGCTCGCCCTGGTAGCCGAGCAGCAAGGGCTTGTCATTGGCCACCAGCTCCGCGCCCAGGCTCAGCAGCAACAGCCCGGCGAACAGCCACAGCGAAATCCAGCCGCGGCGGTTGTCACGGAAGCGTCGCAGCCGGCGCCGGGCGATGGGCGAGAACATCAGTGGCCCCTCGCGTCGAAGTCGATGCGCGGGTCGAGCACCGTGTAGCACAGGTCGCCCAGCAGGCGGATCAGCAGCCCGGCCAGGGTAAAGATGAACAGGGTGCCGAACACCACCGGGTAGTCCCGCGACACCGCCGCCTCGTAGCTCATGCGCCCCAGGCCATCGAGGGAGAAGATCACCTCGATCAGCAGGGAACCTGCGAAGAACACCGTGATCAGCGCCTGGGGCAGGCCGGCTACCACCAGCAACATGGCGTTGCGCAGCACATGGCCGTACAACACGCGCCGTTCGCTCAGGCCCTTGGCCCGGGCGGTGACCACGTACTGGCGGGCGATCTCGTCGAGGAAGGCGTTCTTGGTCAGCAGGGTCAGGGTGGCGAAGCCGCCGATGACCAGGGCGCCCACCGGCAGCACCAGGTGCCAGAAGTAGTCGGCGACCTTGCCCAGCAAGCTGAGCTGGTCGAAATCGTCGGAGACCAAGCCGCGCACCGGGAACCAGTTGAGCGAGGTGCCGCCGGCGAACAGCACGATCAGCAGCAGGGCGAACAGGAACGAGGGCAGGGCGTAGCCGATCACGATCAGCGCGCTGCTCCAGGCATCGAAGCGGCTGCCATGGCGCACCGCCTTGCGGATGCCCAGGGGGATAGACACCAGGTAGGTAATCAACGTGGCCCAGAAGCCCAGCGACAGGGTCACCGGCAGTTTCTCCACGATCAGCTCGGTGACCTTGGCGCCGCGGAAGAAGCTCTGGCCGAAGTCCAGCCGCGCATATTGGCCAAGCATCAGCCATAGCCGTTCCGGGGCGGACTTGTCGAAGCCGTACTGGCGCTTGATTTCCTCGATCAGCTTGGGGTCCAGGCCACGGGTGGCGCGGGATTCGCCCTGCACCGCCTCGACCCGTGCACCAGGCGCGCCGCCGCCGATACCCTGCAGGCGCGCCACGGCCTGTTCCACCGGCCCGCCGGGCGCGGCCTGGACGATGGCGAAGTTCACCAGCAGGATCGCCAGCAGGGTGGGAATGATCAGCAGCAGGCGGCGCAGGATGTAGGTGGTCATGGCGCGTTCCCCAGGCGCTCGGCCATCTGCTGTGTGGTCAGTGCCCGTGGGCTGACTTCCCACCAGGTGTCCAGGCCTTCGTCATAGGCCGCCTGCACCTTGGGCAGGCCGAAGCGGTTCCACCACACCGTCGAGCTGCCAGGCGGATAGTAGTTGGGGATCCAGTAGTAGTTCCATTGCAACACCCGGTCCAGGGCGCGGGCGTGGCGCAGCATGTCGGCCTGGCTGTTGGCGCGCACCAGGCCGTCGAGCAGGCGGTCCACCGCCGGGTCCTTGAGCACCATCAGGTTGTTCGAGCCGGGGTCGTTGGCCGCTGCGGAACCGAAGTAGTTGTACTGCTCGCTGCCCGGCGACAGAGTCACCGGGTAGCCGGTGACGATCATGTCGTAGTCGCGGGCCATCACGCGGTTGACGTACTGGGCGGCGTCGACGTTGCGGATGTTCAGCTCGACACCGATCTGCGCCAGGTTGCGCTTCCACGGTAGCAGCAGGCGCTCCATGCCCGACTGGCCATTGAGGAAGGTGAAGCTCAGCGGCTGGCCCTGGGCGTTGACCAGGCGATCGCCCTGGGGATGCCAGCCGGCGTCCTGCAGCAAGGCCAGGGCCTGCAGCTGCTGCTGGCGGATGATGCCGGAGCCGTCGGTGACCGGTGCACTGAACACCTGACTGAACACTTCATCCGGCACCTGGCCGCGCAGCGGCTCGAGCAGCTTGAGCTCCCCGGTGTCGGGCAGGGCGCGGGCGGCCAGCGGCGTGTTGGCGTACAGGCTCTGCTGACGGATGTACATGTTGCGCATCATCTGCCGGTTGCTCCACTCGAAATCCCAGAGCATGGCCAGGGCCTGGCGCACGCGGCGGTCCTTGAACTGCGGCTGGTCCAGGTTGAACACGAAGCCCTGGGCGATCTGCGGCTTGGCCGGGCCCAGGTGGGCGCGGCGCAGGCGCCCGTCATCCAGTGCCGCGCCGTTGTAGCCGAGGGTGTAGGCGGTGGCGGAGTACTCGCGGTTGTAGTCGTAGCCACCGCCCTTGAGTACCTGGCGGGCCACTTCGGTGTCGCCGAAGAATTCGACGCCAATGCGGGCGAAGTTGTATAGCCCGCGGGCGACCGGCAGGTCCCGCGCCCACCAGTTCGCATCGCGCTCGAAGGTGATGCTGCGGCCATTGTCGATCCTGCCGATGCGATAGGGGCCGCTGCCCACGGGCTTGTCGAAACCGGCGCCGTTGGCGAAGTCGCGCTGGCGCCAGTCATGCTCGGGCAGCACCGGCAGGCCGGCCAGTTCCAGCGGCAGGGTGCGGCCATGGGGTTGCTTGAAGTCGAAGCGCACCTGGCGCGGGCCTTCGACGGTGATCCCAGCCACTTCGGCGAACTGGGTACGGTACTTGAGGCTGCCCTGGCTCATTAGCAGGTCGTAGGTAAAGCGCACATCCTCGGCGCGCACCGGTTTGCCGTCGGCGAAGGTGGCGCGCGGGTCGAGGTAGACGCGCAACCAGGCGTCGTCGGGGCCGCGCTCCAGGCGCTGGGCGATCAGGCCGTAGACGGTGTAGGGCTCGTCGAGCGAGCGCACGGCCAGTGGCGCGTACAGCCAGCCATCGACCTGGCTGACGCCGATGCCTTTGTCGATGTAGGGCAGGATATGGTCGAACTGGCCGATCTCGATGGCCGAGCGGCGCAGGCTGCCGCCCTTGGGGGCGTCAGGGTTGACGTAGTCGAAGTGATGGAAGTTCGCGGGGTAGCGTGGGGCTTCACCGTAGACGGTGAGGGCGTGGGTGGGCGCGGCGTGGGCTGACAAGGACAACATCAGGTACAAGCAACTTATCAGCACACCGCCAAGTCTGACATGGGAGCGGGTATCGTGGGAGCGGGCTTGCCCCGCGATAGCGCTGCCTGGGCGGACACCATCGCGGGGCAAGCCCGCTCCCACGCAGCTTGCTTCCTGCAGACCTTCTCCTACGGGGAAGACCACGGCAATGCCGGATCAGTCCTGGCGGCTGGTCACTTCCAGCAGGTGGTAGCCGAACTGGGTCTTCACCGGGCCCTGGACGACATTCAGCGGCGCGCTGAAGACCACGGTATCGAATTCCTTGACCATCTGGCCCGGGCCGAACGAGCCCAGGTCACCGCCCTGGCGGCTGGACGGGCAGGTGGAGTTGGCCTTGGCGACTTCGGCGAAGTCGGCGCCGCCTTCGATCTGCGCTTTGAGTTCGTTGCACTTGTCTTCGCTGGCAACCAGGATGTGGCGGGCGGTGGCTCGGGCCATGGGTACTGCTCCTTGGGTTCGAAAAGGCAAGCCTAGCGCACTTGTTCGTGCCCTGTCTCGCCAGGCTTGCCGCAGAGACTCACAGGCGCGCGGCGGCGTCGCGTAGCAGTGCTTCCGTTGCGTCCCAGCCCAGGCAGCCGTCGGTGATCGACACGCCGTACTTCAGCGCGCCTTTGCCGAGAGTCTGGCAGCCGTCGAACAGGTGGCCCTCGAGCATCACCCCGACCAGCGAGCGGTCACCGCCCAGGCGCTGGGCCAGCACGTCCTCGAACACCGCCGGCTGGCGCGCCGGGTCCTTGCCGCTGTTGGCGTGGCTGCAGTCGACCATGATGCGTGGCGCCAGGCCGGCCTTGGCCAGGCCCTGGCGCGCCAGGGCGACGCTTTGGGCGTCGTAGTTCGGGCCCTTGTGCCCGCCGCGCAGCACCAGGTGGGTGTCCGGGTTGCCCAGGGTCTCGATGATCGCCGGATGCCCCTGCGTGTCCATGCCGAAGTGACGGTGCGGGTGGGCGGCGCTGCGCATGGCGTCGCAGGCGATGCCGATACCACCGTCGGTACCGTTCTTGAAGCCGACCGGCAGCGCCAGGCCACTGACCATCTCGCGGTGAATCTGCGACTCGGTGGTGCGCGCGCCGATGGCGGCCCAGCCCAGCAGGTCGTCGAAGTAGCCGGCAGCCATCGGCTGCAGCAGCTCGGTGGCGATCGGCAGGCCGCGTTCGAGCATGCCCAGCATCAGGCCACGGGACAGGGCGATACCGGCGTGCATGTCATCGCTGCCGTCGAGGTGCGGATCGTAGGCCAGGCCTTTCCAGCCCACGGTGGTGCGCGGTTTTTCCACGTAGGCGCGCATCACCAGCAGCAGCTTGTCGTCGACCTCGTGGCTGAGCGCGGCCAGGCGGTCGGCGTACTCGAGGGCCGAGCGCGGGTCATGGATCGAGCAGGGGCCGACCACCACCAGCAGGCGTTCGTCGCGGCCTTCGAGAATGGCGCGGATCGCCTGGCGCTGGGCATGGACTTGCTGGGTGAGTTCGCTGGACAGCGGCATCTGCTGCTTGAGCAGGTGCGGGCTGGGCAGGCGCTGGCTGACGGTGGTGTTGGCAGCGTGCGGCTGGGTCAGGGGCAGGGCGAGATTCGAGGCTTGCATGGCGTTTTTTCCCTGGGCGGACGGCGGGTTCTGGCCCGCGCGGTCGGCCCTATCGAGGTGTTCGACTGATCGTCAAATGGGGTGTCTGTGCGGCATTGCCACCGGAAATCGACCGAACGGAGGCGGCAGGCTGGCCCGAACGGAACTGGCTAAATCGCCATGCATAGGTGCGGTAGTAGGTGGTGTGGTTCATGACGCTGTCCTCAAGGTAATCGGTAGGTTTCGTGGGCCCGGAAAAGCAAAACCCCCGGTCGGGAAGCCGACCGGGGGTTTGAGTATTCTCATGTTCGGCGGCCCCTCGAAGGTGGGCGCCGGATGGGTAATCGGCGCCTAGTGGCTAAACCAATACCCAAAATAAAAGCTGGCAACGGCGTTACGACCGGCAACGGCCAGCACGCGGTGCGCGGAGCGACCGGTGTGGTTGGCGTGGTTGCGGGTTTGTTTCGACATGTTGCTCTCCAGTGATTGGGACCGAGCTTACTGCACCTTTGCGTTGGCGTTCAATCACTAAATGCTATTGCAGTAATTGTGTACCTCTACTGGCCCCATCGCTGGCAAGCCAGCTCCCACAGGGTCGGCGCTTGGCTTGAGGGCTGCGTAGCCGCCCCGGATTCGGGGCATACCCATCGGGGATTTTCCCCAGTGGCCCCATTTTTTATGGCTTAACTAATTGAAATTAATCAGTTAATCATATGGCACGCCACTTGCTCACCTCCACGCAGTATCCCTGTGTCCCCGGAGGTGCCCCATGTCGACCCCTCGCAAAGGCCCGGTCCTGTCCACCTTCCTGCTGGCCCTGCTGGGCTGGCAGGTATCCAGCGAGGCCGCCGTGCAGTGCCAGCGCACGCTGGTGGCCAACGTGGTGGCGCTGGACCAGCCCCTGATGTTCAACCGCCTCGGCGCGCAGAACGCCAACGGCATGATGTTCGCCCTGCGCCAGGACGTGGTGGACGAGCACCACGCGCCCCTGAGCAAGGGCGGCGCCGCGGTGCCGGGCAAGGTCACCCTGCGCCCGGACAAGCGCCCGCGGCCGATCGTGCTGCGGGTGGCGGCGGGTGATTGCCTGACGGTCAACCTGAGCAACCTGCTGGCCTACCAGGCCAACCCCAACAAGCACGGCATCGATCACGACGAGAACGAAGTCGAAGGCGAGGAAGAAGAGGGCGCCGAGGTCGAGAACGAGGGCAACGAGCACTTCGTCGCTGACGAGCAGGTCACCGACCGCCATGTGGGCTTCCAGGTCAATGGCCTGCAGGCGGTCAACAGCATCGGCGACATCGCCGCCAACACCGGGCGCAACGGCAACTTCCTGGTCGCCCCGGGCGGCACCCGCAGCTACACCCTGTACGCCGAGCGCGAAGGCGCCTTCGCCGTTACGAGCCAGGGCGCGACCTTCGGCGGGCAGGGCGGCGGCGGTAACGTCGCCAACGGCCTGTTCGGCCAGGTGGTGGTGGTGCCCAAGGCCGGGCGCACCTACCGCAACACCCTGACCGAGGAAGAGATGCGCCTGGCCACCACCGGCCGCACGGCCACCGGTCAGCCGGTCATCGACTACCAGGCACGCTACCCCAACGTCGAGCCGTGGATCGCCGAGGGCAAGGCCGGCAAGCCGATCATTGCGATGGTCGACGGCAACGAGATCCAGAGCAGCGAGACCGACGCCATCGTCATGGGCCCCAACCCCGACGGCAGCTTCCCTGCCAGCACCTATCCGCTGGAAAGCGTCGGCAAGCGCAACCCGGCGCTGCCCAATCGCCTGGAAGCCTTCCGCGACTTCGCCTCGCAGTTCGCCGACGAGGTCGCCGCCACCCAGGCCTTCCCCGGTTACTGGGCTGACCCGGTCATGGGCCACGTGCTGGAGCCGACCCGCGACTCGTTCATGATCAACTACGGCTCCGGCGGCATGGGCGCCGAGGTGGTGGCTAATCGTCTCGGCGTGGGGCCGATGCACGACTGCCTGTCGTGCGCCTACGAAGAATTCTTCCTCAGTGCCCACACTGTCGGTGATATCGGCACCCTGGTGGATATCCCGGCCAACGTCGGGCTGGAGAACATCCGCCCGGGCGAAACGCCGCCGGCCAGCGCCACCGGGGTCAAGGCGACCATGGCCCTGTACCCGGCGGAACCGGCCAACGTGCACCACAGCTACATCGGTGACTTCACCAAGTTCCGCAACACCCACAATGGCCACGAGCAGCACATCTTCCACCTGCACGGGCACCAGTGGCTGTTCAACCCCAACGATGACAACTCCGACTATATCGACGCCCAGGGCATCGGCCCGGGCGTGGGCTACACCTACGAAATCGCCAACGGCGGCTCCGGCAACCGCAACCGGGTAGCGGGCGACGCCATCTATCATTGCCATTTCTATCCGCACTTTGCCCAGGGCATGTGGGCCATGTGGCGGGTACATGATGTGTTCGAGCCAGGCACCCGCCTGGCGGTCAGCGGCGAGGGCGAGAACGGCTTTCACACCACGCCGTTCGCCCTGCGCAATGGCAAGCCGGCCCCGGGTGCCCGGGCGCTGCCCGACGGCGAGATCATCGCCGGCACGCCGATCCCGGCCATCGTGCCGCTACCCGGCAAGGCCATGGCGCCGATGCCGGGCAAGGTCACGGTGGTGCCCAAGCTGGCCGAGACCCTGGTCGCCGAACATGGCGATGACGGAGAAGAGGAGGGCGGCGATCACTCCGGCGACCCCGCCACGCCGCGTGCGGTTGGCTCCCTCGCGTTGGTCGACCGCAGCGAGCCCAATCGCAACGCCGACGGCAGCCTGAAAAACCCCGGCTATCCGTTCTGGATCGGCGGTATGGAAAGCAGCGTCGGCCAGCGTCCGCCAACCCCGCCACTGGACATGCTTGACCCGACGCTGGCCCGGCAGCTCAAGGACAGCGGCAAGGCGCTGTGGGCCAACCTCGACCCCAACCAGGTCGACGGCTGGGATGGCGGCCTTGGCCGGCACACCCTCGACGGTGTGTCAGCCGGTGGCGACGCCGTGACCACCACCACCAAGCTGGATTTCTCCAAGGTGGTGCACAAGGCCAAGCCGATCTACCTGCCCGAAGAGGGCACCGAGGTCGAACAGGCGGCCATGCAGTTCCATGCCAAGGCCGAGCATCCCAGCTTCGCCCTGATCCCCGGCAGCGCGCCGGTGGCCAAGACCTTCCGCACCAACGGCGCCTTGCCGACGGCGGGCGCGCCGTACTATGAGCCGTGCATGGACGACCGCGGCAAGCGCCTGACCCAGTCTTCGGGCGTCGGCGAGTTCTTCAGCGGCGAAAACCTCACCGGCATGAGTTTCCGCGGTTCGTCCACCTTCACCGCCGACCGGCCGCGTATGTACAAGGCGGCCAACATCCAGTTCGACGCGGTGTACAACAAGGTCGGCTACCACTTCCCGCAGGCGCGCATCCTCGCCCTGTGGGAAGACGCCTGGCCGGTGATCACCAAGCAGCGCCCGCCAGAGCCCTTGGTGATGCGCATGAACACCTTCGACTGCACCCAGTACGTGCACACCAACCTGATCCCATCGTTCTACGAGATGGACGACTACCAGGTTCGCACCCCGACCGACGTGATCGGCCAACATATCCACCTGCCCAAATGGGACCTGACCGCCGCCGACGGCTCGGCCAACGGCTGGAACTACGAGGACGGCATCCTCTCGCCCGGCAGCGTGGTCGAGCGCGTGCACGCCATTCGCAGCTTCAACAACTGCACCGAAGGCGATACCCGCGACGGCACCGCCGCCTGCCCGAAAGCCAAGCAGCATCCGTACTTCGGACGCTTCGGCCGGGCCGACTGGCTTGGCGCGCGCAGCGCGATGCAACGCTGGTTCGCCGACCCCCTGGTGAACGTGCACAACGTCGACCGTGGCCTGGGCACCATCTTCACCCATGACCATCTCGGCCCATCGACCCACCAGCAGCTCGGGCTGTACGCCACTGTACTGGCCGAACCCGCAGGCTCTACCTGGTACCACGCCGAGACCGGCGAACAGCTGTACAACCCGGCGACTCGCCAGGATGGCGGCCCGACCTCGTGGCAGGCGGTGATCCAGACCGGCGACCACGACGGCGATGGCAAGAACGACAGCTACCGCGAGTTCTTCCTCGAATACAGCGACTTCCAGCACGCCTATGAAGCCGGCGTGTATGTGGGCGCCGGGCCCAATGGCGTACCGGATGGCCAGGCCTATCCGGCCACCGCCGACAGCTTCCGCTACGCCATCAACCCGCCCGTGCGGCAAAAGGCCTCGACGCTGCTCGAGTCGGTGGTCGAATCCCGTGGCGGGCTGAGCCCAGGCTGCCCAACCCGGCCGTGCCCGCAGGCGATCTCGGTGGACGACCCAGGCATGTTCGTCGTCAACTATCGCAACGAACCGCTGGCCCTGCGCGTGTTCGACCCGAACAAGGTCGGCCCGGACGGCAAGCGCGGCATGCAGGCTGATGGCCTCGGCGGCGACCTGGCCTACGCCATGCAGAGCCGCACCGACCGCGCCATCCCGGCGATGAACCTGGCGCCCTCGGCGATCACCCAGGCTACCGGCCCCACTGGTGGCACCACGCTGTTCCCGCCGCACGTCAACAAGGGCAGCGAGCCGGGTGACCCGTTCACACCGCTGCTGCGCACCTATTCCGGTGACAACGTGCGCCTGCGCATGCATGCCGGCGGCCATGAAGAGGAACACAACGTCACCCTGCACGGCGTGAAATGGCTGCAGAACGGCTCAGGCTTCGGCAACAGCTCCAACTCGGGCTGGAAGTCGTCGCAGATGGTGGGCATCTCCGAGCAGCTCGGCTTCATGGCACCGGTGTCGATGATCTCCAGCTCCGCCGCCACCAACGGCGACTACCTGTACTCGCTGGACGCGGCGCTGGAAGGCTACTGGAACGGCATCTGGGGCATCATGCGCAACTACACCGCGCAACGCGCCGACCTGTTCGCCCTGCCGAACAATCCGCAGCCGGTGGCCATGCGCAACACCGTCAATTTCGACGGCATCTGTCCGAAGACCACGGCCAACGCCAACGGCATCGGCACGCGGCCGACGGTCAAGCGCAGCTACGAGATCGTCGCGGCCCTGGCCAACGACATTCTCGAGAACCGCCACGGGGTCAGCATCAATGACCCGGCCGGCATCGGCCAGCACGTCGGTGGCGCGCTCAAGGCCAATGGTGGCACCCTGGTGTTCAACAGCCGCAAGGTCGATATTCCCATGGCCACCGTCACCGACGAGGAAGACGGCGCGACCTTCACTGTGGGTGGGCACAGTTCGCCTTTGCATGACCCGACCGCAGTGCTCTACGTGCGCAAGGCCGACCTCGACGCGAGCACCGGCAAGCTCAAGGCCGGCGTGCCGGTCGAGCCACTGGTGCTGCGCGCCAACGCCGGCGACTGCATCAGCATCACCCTGGAGAACCGCCTGCCGTTGATGATGCCGGACCTGCCCAGCAGTGCGGTGATGCAGAACGTGGTCAAGCGCGACCGCGCCGGCGGCGAGGGCTCCACGGCGTTCAACAACAACCTGATGCGCCCGTCCAGCCATGTCGGCTTGCATGCGCAGCTGCTGGCCTACGACATCACCAAGTCGGACGGCGTCAACGTCGGCCTCAACCCGGTGCAGACCGTGCCGCCACGCACCGGCAACAGCGGCGCCTACCCGAACCGGGTGTACCAGTACTACGCCGGGCACCTGGAGCGTGAAGGCAAGCCGGTGCTGCAACTGGGCCGCACCGTGGACAACATCAACACCACGGCCATCGAGTTCGGCGGCCTCAACCTGACCCCGGCGGATGTCATCAAGCAGCCGCAGAAAGGCCTGGTGGGCGCCATGAGCGTGTTGCCGCAAAGCGCGACCTGGACCGAGGACACCGCCAGCCGCGCCCAGGCCACGGTGAAGGTCAGCGGCCAGCCTGACTACCGCGACTTCGTCACCGTGTGGCAGCGCTCGCTGAACATGCGCTGGGCCGATGGCCGGCCGGTGGAGGGCATCGCCACCGAGGGCAACGGCGTGCCCGGCGATCCGAAGGACAACGGCAACATGGCGATGAACTACAAGACCGAGCCGCTGTGGCTGCGCTTCGGCCTGGCGCCGGACGCGCCGTTCGGCCATGCCGATGGCTTTGGCTTCGCCGATGTGCCCAATGCCCACATGGCCTACAGCAATGCCTTGGTCGGCGGTGATCCGCAGACCCCGGTGCTCTGGGCCAAGCCCGGCCAGCCGGCGCGCAGCCACGTACTGATGCCCAGCGGTGGCAGCCGCGGCATCACCTACCAGCTCGACGGGCACCTGTGGCCGCTGCACAACTACCAGGCCGAGAAGAGCGATGTGCAGGGCTACCCCATGGGCCTGCCGGGCATCGGCTCGGTGCGCTACGGCTACAACCCGATGGCGATGTATGTGGGCGCGCAGGAAAGCGTGCTGCCGGCGGCGCACTTCAGCTTCATGCTGCCCAGTGCCGGGGGCGCCAACGCCGTGCCGGGGGACTACCTGTTCCGCGACTATGCGGCGTACGGCAATGCCTCGGGGCTGTGGGGGATCCTGCGGGTGACCAACGAGCCACCGCCGGCGGTGGCGCCTGCGCAGTGAAAGGGGCCTGGCGGCCTGACCGGTAAGTGGGGAGGGCCGCCAGGCAAACAAACAAGCATTAAATTTTCTGTTTTTGTTGCCTTGCCGCGGACCCTCATGGTTATCATCCGCCAGCGCCCGGGGCCAGGAGCCCGGCGCAATTGGAAAACCGACGGCCCACAGGTCATCGGTAACGCAGCCGAAGGGACCACCCAGGCTCAACGCTCGTGGCCCTTGCATGCCCCCATAAGGATGGTGAGGTTTCAATTGGTCACGCAGTCTGGAATCGTCGATATGACGGGCCATGCGCCCGTGCTCGCCACATGTCCCTTCACGTGCGCCATCCCCCGGTCGTACGCTGTGCGCCTCACTGCTGCGCGCGCCCGCGCCGCGCCTGGCCCCTGATCTCCCCCGAATGACCGACCCGACCGGCAGGACGCCCGTCGTCCTGCGCGCACCGAATAAAAACAATACTCACGGATGGCAGCCCGATGTTCGACACCCCCTCCACGCGCGGCATGGCCGGCGCGCAAGCCGCTGTTTTACCCGATAACTGGCACCACGACGCACCGTTCGACAGCGACCAGTGCGTGCATGGCCTGTTCGAAGCGCAGGTACGGCGGGCGCCGCAAGCCATCGCCGTGCGCTATGGCGAGGATGCGCTGAGCTATGGCGAGCTCAATGCCAGGGCCAACCGCCTGGCCCATCACCTGCGTGCCCAGGGTGTCGGCCCGGACGTGCGGGTCGGCCTGTGCGTCGAGCGATCGCTGGACATGCTGGTGGCCGTGCTCGCGGTGCTCAAGGCCGGGGGCGCCTACGTGCCGCTGGACCCCGCCTACCCGCGGGCGCGCCTGGCCCACATGCTGGCCGACAGCGCGCCGGCGGTGCTGCTTGGCCACGGCCGGGCACTGGCGTTGCTCGCTGGCCTGGAGCAGGCGGCAGTGGTACTCGACCTGGACGAGGAGCACGCCTGGGCCGAGCAGCCGGTCTTTGATCCCGACCCGCAGGCGATCGGCCTGACGCCCCGTCACCTGGCGTATGTGATCTATACCTCCGGCTCCACCGGCATCCCCAAGGGGGTGATGGTCGAGCACCGTGGCCTGGTTGCGTTGAGCGCCGCCTGGGGCCGCTTCTATTCGCTGCAGGCACCGTTGAATCACCTGCAGATGGCGGGCTTTTCGTTCGACGTGTTCAGCGCCGACCTGATTCGCGCGCTGGGCTTTGGCGGCACCCTGGTGCTGTGCCCGCGTGACACGCTGATGGACCCGCCCGCGCTGTACCGCCTGCTGAGCGAAGCGCAGGTAGGCTTCGGCGACTTCGTGCCGGCGGTGCTCAACCCGCTGATGGACTGGGCCGAGGCGAACGATCGCGACCTGTCGTTCCTGCGCACCGTGGTGTGCGGCTCGGACGTCTGGACCGCCCACAGTGCCCGCCAGCTGCGCCGCCTGTGCGGCGAGCGGGTGCGGATCGTGCAGGCCTACGGCGTGACCGAGGCCAGTATCGACAGTACCTGCCACGAAGTACCGGCGCTCGATATCGCCGACGCCGTGCTGCCTATCGGTCGACCGCTGGCCAACTGCCGCGTCTACCTGCTCGACGCGCAGGGGCAGGCGAGCGAGGAGGGGGAGTTGTACCTCGGCGGCGTCGGTGTCGCGCGCGGTTATCTGAATCTGCCGCAGTTGAGCGCCGAACGCTTCATCGACAGCCCCTATGTGGCAGGTGAGCGCCTGTACCGCACCGGCGACCTGGCGCGCCTGAACGCCGATGGCCAGCTCGAGTTCCTTGGTCGCGGCGACCAGCAGGCCAAACTGCGTGGCCTGCGCCTGGAACTGGGCGAAATCGAGGCACGCCTGGCACAAGTGGCCGGCGTACGGCAAAGCCTGGTGCTGCTGCGCCAGGACCCACCGGGCGAGCCGCGTCTGGTGGCCTACTACGCCGAGCAGCCGGGCGCCGGCTTGACCCCGGCGGCCCTGCGCGAACAGCTGGGCGCGCATCTCCCGGACTACATGCTGCCGAGCGCCTACGTGGCCATGCCAGCCTTGCCCCTGACCGCCAATGGCAAGTTCGACCGCAGCGGCCTGCCCGCACCGCAGGCCGGTGACTTCGAGCAAGCCCACTACCAGGCGCCGCAGGGCACGCTGGAAACCACCCTGGCGGCCATCTGGGCCGAGGTACTGGGCCTGGCGCGGGTCGGGCGCAACGACCACTTCTTCGCCCTTGGCGGCCATTCGCTGCTGGTCATGCGCATCCTGGCCAGGGTGCGCCAGGAACTGGCCCGCGAAGTGGCGCCGGCGCTGCTGTTCGAAAACCCGCGGCTCAAGGACTTCGCCGAGCATCTCCAGGCCAGCCGGGACGAGGCGCGCATGCCGATCGTCGCAATCGAACGATCCGGCGCGCAAACGTTGTCGTCCGCCCAGCAGCGCTTGTGGTTCCTGGCCCAGCTGGAGGGCGGCAATGCCGCCTACCACATGCCGCTGAACCTGTGCATCAAGGGCCCGTTGCAGGTGACAGCATTGGTCGCGAGCCTGGGCCGCCTGGTGGCCCGCCACGAAGCACTGCGCACCACCTTCGTCAGCATCGAGGGCGAGGGTCGCCAGCTCATTGGCGCCGCGGACCAGGGCATGGCCTTCAGCCAGGTCGACCTGCACGGCCTGCCTGATGCGCAGTCGCGCCTTGAGGCGTTGATCGAGGAGGAGGGCGCAAGGCCCTTCGACCTGGCCCAAGGGCCGCTGATGCGTGCCTGCCTGGTACGCCTGGCGGTGGACGAGCATGTGCTGCTGCTGACCCAGCATCACATCATCTCCGATGGTTGGTCGGTAGGCGTGCTGACCCGTGACCTGGAGGCGCTGTATGGCGCCGCCGTGCAAGGCCGCGAGGCCCTGTTGCCTGCGCTGGCGGTGCAATACGTGGACTATGCCGCCTGGCACCGGCAGTGGCTCGCCGGCGAGCGCCTGCACTGCCAACGCCGCTACTGGCGTCAGGCGCTGGAAGGCGCGCCGGCGCTGTTGACGCTGCCGACCGATCACCCGCGCCCGGCCGTGCAGGACTATCGCGGCGGTTACGTGCCACTGGTGCTGGACCGCGCCCTGACCGCACGCCTGAAGGCACTGTGCGGGGCCCAGGGCACCACGCTGTTCATGGTCCTGCTGGGGGCCTGGTCGCTGCTGCTGATGCGCCTGTCCGGCCAGGACGACGTGGTCATCGGCGTACCCTCGGCCAACCGGCCGGACCCGGCGCTGGACGGGCTGATCGGCTTCTTCGTCAACACCCTGGCCTTGCGCGTTACCCGCAGCGGCGCCCCTTCTCTGACGCAATGGCTGCGTCAGGTCCGCCAGCTGACGTTGCAGGCCCAGGCCCACCAGGACCTGCCCTTCGAACAGGTGGTGGAACTGCTCAACCCGTCGCGCAGCCTGGCCTACAGCCCGTTGTTCCAGGTGCTGTTCGCCTGGGAGCAGGACCAGGGCCAGACCCTGGCCTTGCCGGGCCTTGAAGTCAGCACCGTGCCGGCGCGCCAGCGGGTGGCCAAGTTCGACCTGCAACTGGCGTTGAGCGAGCGCGACGGAGAGATCGTCGGCGGCGTGGAGTACGCCAGCGGGTTGTTCGAGTCCGCTACCGTGGCGCGTTTCGGCGAATACCTGCGCCGCCTCTTGCAGGCCATGGTCGATGAGCCCGCGCAGTCGATCGCCACGTTTGAGCTGGTGGACGGCGCTGAGCGCGGGCAGGTCCTGGAGGCCTTCAACCGTACGGCCCGCGACACCGCCAGCCAGCCGGGCTGCATGGCGCGCCTGGAGACCATGGCCCGGCGTGAGCCGGGTGCCGTGGCGCTGGTCGCCGACGGGCAGTCCCTGAGCTACGCCGAGTTGAACCGCGCGGCCAACCGCCTGGCCCACCACCTGATCGCCCAAGGTGTCGGCCCCGAGCAGCGGGTCGGCCTGTGCCTGGAACGCTCGGCGCAGATGGTCGTCGGCCTGCTGGCGATCCTCAAGGCGGGCGCGGCCTATGTGCCGTTCGATCCAGCCTATCCGGCCGAGCGCCTGGCCTTCATGCTCTCCGACGCCGCGCCAAGCCTGCTGTTGACCCAGGCCTCACTGTGCCCGGGCCTGCCACAGACGGTCGAGCTGCTGTGCCTGGATCGCGACGCGGCCCGCTGGGCCGGCTGCCCGGCCAGCGATCCGCAGGTGGTGGTCAGCCCGGCGAACCTCGGTTATGTGCTGTACACCTCCGGCTCGACCGGGCGACCCAAGGGCGTGGCCCATAGCCGCCGCGCCCTGGACAACCTGATCGGCTGGCAACTCGACGACGACCCGGCGCCGCGCCGGGTGCTGCAGTTCGCCTCGCTGAACTTCGACGTGTCGTTCCAGGAGATCTGCAGCACCCTGTGCCAGGGTGGCACCCTGCTGCTGATGAGCGAAGCCGGGCGCAAGGACCTGGTCGCCCTGCGCCCGACCCTGGTGGCCCAGGCGGCGGGGCGCGCCTTCCTGCCGTTCGCCGTGTTGCAACAACTGGCCGCGCTGACCGAGGCCGACGCTCCCGGGCCGGCTGGTGGGTGCGAGATCGTCACCGCCGGCGAGGCGCTGCAGGTCAACGATGCGCTGCGCCGGTTGGTCTGCGGGCTGGGTGGCGCGCGCCTGCGCAACCAGTACGGGCCCACCGAGACCCATGTGGTCAGCCAGTTCAGCCTCGCCTGCGACGAGGCTGAACACTGGCCGGAACTGCCGCCGATCGGCAAACCGATCACCAACGCGCGGCTCTATGTGCTGGACGGCGACCTCAATCCGCTGCCGGTGGGGGTGTCCGGCGAGCTGTACATTGCCGGCGCCTGCCTGGCCCGCGGCTACCTCAACCGCAGCGCAGCGAGTGCCGAGCGCTTCCTGCCTGACCCGTTCGGCACCGAGCCTGGCGCACGCATGTACCGCAGTGGCGACCTGGCGCGCTGGCAGGCCGACGGCAACCTCGAATACCTGGGCAGGGCGGACCAGCAGGTCAAGCTGCGCGGTTTCCGTATCGAACTGGGCGAGATCGACAGCCTGTTGCGCCAGCAACCGGGCGTGCGCGACGCCACCGTGCTGTTGCGCGAGGACGTCGCCGGCGACCCACGCCTGGTGGCCTACGTGGTCGGCGAGCAAGCGCCGCAGACCCTGCGCGCCGCGTTGCAGCGCCAGTTGCCCGAGCACATGCTGCCCAGCGCCTGGGTCAGCCTGGAGCAACTGCCACTGACCCGCAACGGCAAGCTCGACCGCCAGGCGTTGCCGGCGCCCGAGCGCGGCGGCGCGGCGCATTTCGAGGCGCCACGCGACGACACCGAGCGGCGCATGGCCCAGGTCTGGGCCGAGGTGCTCAAGTGCGAGCGGGTCGGCATCCATGACAACTTCTTCGACCTGGGCGGGCATTCGCTGCTGGCCACGCGCCTGGTCTACGCGGTCAACCAGCGCCTGGGCACGCAGCTGTCGCTGAGCAGCCTGTTCCAGGCGCCCGTGCTCATGGACCTGGCCGCCCAGGCCAAAGCCATGGCGCACGGGCAGGCCGCGTCCGAGGTTCAGGCGCTGCGGCCCGATCCTGCGAGCCGTCACGCGCCGTTCCCGCTCACCGATATCCAGCAGGCCTACTGGTTCGGCCGCGAAGCCAGCGTCAGCCTCGGCGGCGTCAGCGCCCACGGCTACGAGGAACTGCGCATACCGGCGTTCGATGTGCCGCGTTTCGAGGCCGCGCTCAACCGCATGATCTTGCGCCACGACATGCTGCGAGTGGTGTTCCTCGGCGATGGCACCCAGCAAGTGCTGGAGCAGGTGCCGCGCTACAGCATGGCCGTGCACGACCTGCGTGGCCTGGGCGCAGAAGCGGCCAACCAGGCCTTGCTGGCCACCCGCGAGCGTCAGTCGCACCAGGTGCTCGACGCCAGCCGATGGCCGCTGTTCGACTTCAGTGTATCGCTGCTCGACCATGGCATCAGCCACCTGCATATCAGCCTCGACGCGTTGGTGGTCGATGCCGCCAGCACGCAGATCCTCGCCCGCGAGCTGATGGGGTTCTATCACGACCCCGAGCGGGCGCTGCCCGAGCCGGGCGTGACCTTCCGCGACTACGTGCTGGCCGAGCGCCGGCTGCGCGCCGACCAGCGCTACGCGCAGGCCCTGGACTACTGGCGCGGGCGCATCGAGCACCTGGCCCCGGCCCCGGACTTGCCACGGGTATGCCAGCCGGAAAGCATCGCCAACCCGCACTTCACCCGGCGCGATCGCGACATGCCGGCGGCGCAGTGGGCCCAGCTCAAGGCCATGGCCCGGCGGTTCGGCGTCACCCCGTCGGTGATGCTGCTGACCGCGTTCAGCGAGGTACTGGCGCTGTGGAGCCGGCAACCGCGCTTCACCCTCAGCCTGCCGCTGTTCAACCGCCTGCCGTTGCACCCGCAGGTGGACGCGATCATCGGTGATTTCACCTCCCTGGTACTGCTGGAGGTTGCCATCGACGGCACCGCCAGCTTCACCGACAAGGCCCGCGCCGTGCAGGCACGCCTGTGGCAAGACATCGACCACTCGGTGGTCAGCGGCGTGCGCGTGCTGCGCGAATTGTCCCAGGCCCGCGGCGTGCAGCAGACGGCGATGCCGATCGTGTTCAACAGCACCCTGTCGGAAGCCGCGCCGGAGCTGGCCGAGTTCAACCTGGCCGACGCCCTGGGCGCGACGCTGGAACACAGCATCACCCAGACCCCGCACGTGTGGCTCGACCACACCCTGCTCGAGCTCGAAGGCCGCCTGCTGTTCAACTGGGACAGCATCGATGCATTGTTCCCCGAAGGCATGATCGGGCAGATGTTCGCCGCCTACAACGCGCTGCTCGATCGCCTGCTCGCCCCTGAAGCCTGGGCCGCCAGCACGCCGCAGTTGCTGCCCCAGGCGCGCCTGCCGCAAGCACCGGCGGCGCCACGAGACCTGCCGTTGATGCACGCGCTGTTCGAGCGCCAGGCCCTGGCCACGCCACAGGCCGTCGCGGTGCTGGGCACCCGTGAGCTCAGCTACGGCCAGCTGCGCCAGGAGGCCCGCCAACTGGCCGCGCAACTGCAAGCGCGCGGCGCGCAGCGCAATCGCCTGGTCGCGGTGGTGATGCAGCGTGGTTGGGAGCAGGTAGTGGCGACGCTGGCGATCCTGTATGCCGGCGGCGCCTACCTGCCGCTCGATCCGACCCTGCCCAAGGCGCGCTTGCAGCACATTCTCGAACGCGCCGAGGCCACCCTGGCGCTGACCCAGCCCGGCCTGCTGGAGCAGGTGGCGTGGCCGGCGCAGATTACCGCGCTGACGGTCAGCGAGCAGGCGCACAGCGCGGCCGAAGCGCTGCGCGAAGTGGACGTGCGCCCCGATGACCTCGCCTACGTGATCTACACCTCCGGCTCCACCGGTACGCCCAAGGGCGTGGTGATCGACCACCAGGGCGCGGTCAACACCTTGCTCGATATCAACCGGCGCTTCGCCGTGGGCCCGCAGGACCGCGTGCTGGCCATCTCGTCGCTGAGCTTCGACCTGTCGGTGTACGACTTCTTCGGCACCCTGGCGGCGGGCGCGGCGGTGGTGATGCTCGAACCGCAGTTGAGCCTCGACCCGGCGCACTGGGCCGCCCTGGTCGAGGGGCATCGGGTGAGTGTGTGGAATTCGGTGCCGGCGCTGCTGGGCATGCTGGTCGAGTACCTGGAGGGCGAGGGCAGGGCGCTGCCGGCGAGCCTGCGCCTGGCCATGCTGTCCGGCGACTGGATCCCGCTGGCGTTGCCCGAACGCGCCCGGGCACTGCGCCCGGGGTTGCAGATGATGAGCCTGGGCGGGGCCACCGAGGCGTCGATCTGGTCGATCGGCTACCCGATCACCCAGGTCGATCCGGCGTGGCGCAGCATTCCCTACGGCAAGGCCTTGGATCACCAGCGTTTCCACGTGCTGGACGAGGCCCTGCAGGTGCGCCCGACCTGGGCCACCGGCCACCTGTACATCGGCGGCATTGGCCTGGCCAAGGGCTACTGGCGCGACGAGGCGCTGAGCGCCAGGAGCTTCTCCGACCACCCGCTGAGCGGTGAGCGTCTGTACCGCACCGGCGATCTCGGGCGCCTGCTGCCCGACGGCAACATCGAGTTCCTCGGCCGCGACGACAACCAGGTCAAGGTCCAGGGCTATCGCATCGAGCTGGGCGAGATCGAGGCCGTGCTCAATCGCCACCCGGGCGTGCACAGCGCGGTGGTGCGCATCCTCGGCGAGGCCCAGGCGCAAAAACGCCTGGCCGGCTACGTGCTCAAGGCCGACCCGGCGCTGCAGGTCGGCGACTTCGCCGGCTACCTGGCCGACAAGCTGCCGGCGTACATGCTGCCGTCATCGTTCACCTTCGTGGACGCCTGGCCGCTGTCGGCCAACGGCAAGGTCGACAAGAGCCGCCTGCCCGAACCCGAGCAGGCGCCGGCCAGCGGCCCGCAGCTGCTGCTCGACGGCCCGCAGGAACAGCGACTGGTGGCGATCGTCGAGCAGGTACTGGGCCAGCCGGCCATCGCCGCCGATGCCAACCTGCTGAGCCTCGGCGCCACCTCCATCGACATCGTGCGCATCAGCAACGCGCTGTCCAGCGAACTGGGCTTCCGTCCCCATGTGGCTCACCTGCTGGCGCAGCCGACCCTGCTCAACCTGTTGGCGCTGTACCGCCAGCGTCCCCAGCGTCACGAAGCGCCGAGGGCGCAGGTCGACGAGGTGCTGGACGATCCCCAGCAACGCGCACGCTTCAAGGCCGAGCAACGCGCACGGCGGCGTTTCGCCGACGATGCGCGGCAGGTGCCCCTGGGCGTGCCGGACGATCCGGCCTTTATCCAGCGTTATCGTGACTACCGCTCGGTGCGCCATTACCTGGAACAGCCGATCACCGCGCAGGCCTTTGCCGGGCTGCTGGCGATGCTGGCCCAGGGGCAGCTCGACGGCGAGGCGAAGTACCTGTTCCCCTCGGCCGGCGGCGCCTATCCGCTGCAGACCTACCTGTACATCAAGCCGGGGCGGGTGCTCGGGGTGCCCGGCGGCGCCTACTACCACGACCCGGTCGCTCATCGCCTGGTGGCCATGGGCGACGGTGCGCTGGATGCCGACACCTACGACTACTTCGTCAACCGGCCGGTGTACGAGGGCGCGGCGTTCGCGCTGTTCTTCGTTGCCGACCTGGCGGCGATTCGCCCGCTGTACGGTGACGGCAGCCGTGAGTTCTGTCTGATCGAGGCCGGCGCCATGGCGCAGTTGCTGACCATGGCCGCGCCCGACCTGGGGCTGGGCCTGTGCGGCGTCGGTTCGGTGGAGGCGCGCCAGTTGGCCGGGTTGTTCGACCTGGGCGCCGACCATGCGCTGGTCTATTCGATGGTGGGCGGCCTGCGCGCAGCCCATGCAACGCCAACCACGCAGCCTGAGGTACTCGCCGTGACGGCGCAGGACGACAACGACATGGAGGAATTCGAAGTATGAACGCCCATCAACTGCTGGCGTTGTTCGATCGCCATGGCGTAGCCCTCGAAGTGGACGGCGACAAGCTGCGCTGCAAGGCGCCTAAAGGGTTTCTCGATGACGCCCTGATGGCGGCGCTGAAGACCCACAAGCAGGCGTTGATCGCCTTGCTCGCAGCGCCAGACGACAGCGCGCCGATCCCGTGCCGTCCGCACGGGCAGGTCGATTGCCCGCTGTCCTTCTCGCAGCGGCAGTTGTGGTTCCTCGACCAGCTGGCACCGGGCAACCCGTTCTACAACGTGCCCTCGGCGCTGCGGCTCAAGGGCCGGCTGGAGGCTGCCGTGCTGGAGCGAGCGCTGAACGTGCTGGTCGAACGCCATGCCATGTTGCGCACCACCTTCGCCAGCGTCGATGGCGAGCCGCGCCAGGTGGTGCACGCGAGCCTGCCGCTGCCCCTGGCCGTGCTGGACCTGAGCCAGTTGCCCGAGGCGCTGCGCCAGGAGCGCCTGGCCGCCGCCGTCGAAGCCGAGGCCCACGCGCCGTTCGACCTGGCCCAGGGCCCGCTGCTGCGCTCGACGCTGCTGCGCCTGGGCGATGAGGATCATGTTTGGCTGTACAGCGTGCACCATATCGTCGCCGACGGCTGGTCGATGGGGGTGATCCTGCACGAGGTCGCCAACGCCTACGCCGAGCTGCTGCGCGGCGTGCCTGCGCGCCTTGCACCGCTGCCGATACAGTACGCCGACTACGCCTGCTGGCAGCGCCAACGCCTGGACGGCGCGGCGCTGCAGGGCCAGCTGGACTTCTGGCGGCGCACCCTGGCCGGTGCGCCGACCCTGCTGGAAATCCCCGGCGACCGCCCGCGCCCAGCCGTGCAGCGGTTCGTCGGCGCGACCTTCAGCTCGACACTGGGCGCCGACACCCTTGCCGAGCTCGACGCCTTGGCCCGGCACACCCAGGGCACGCGCTTCAATGTGCTGCTCGCCGCCCTGGACGTGCTGTTGTGGCGCTACAGCGGGCAGCGCGACCTGTGCGTGGGCACGCCATTCGCCAACCGCGGCAGGGCCGAGCTCGAACCCCTGGTCGGGCACTTCGTCAACACCCTGGTGATCCGCCAGCAACTCGACCCGGCGCAGACCTTCGCCGAACTGCTGCGCGAAGTGCGCGGCAACATGCTGCAAATCCACGCGCACCACGACGTGCCGTTCGACCTGGTGGTTGAGGCGCTCAACCCACCCCGTGACCCCGGCCATTCCCCGCTGTTCCAGGTGATGATGGTGGTGCAGAACACCCCGGGCGCCGCCGTCGCGTTGCCGGGCCTGGAACTGTCGCCTCACGGTACTGGCAGCGCCACCGCCAAGTTCGACCTGGCATTCGAGTGGAGCGAGCGCGACGGTGCCCTGCACCTGCTGGTCGAGTACAACACCGACCTGTTCGACCACGGCACCATCGAGCGCCTCAGTGGCCACTATCGCCATCTGCTCGCCCAGGTGGCCGGCGATCCCAAGCGGCCCTTGCGCGAGCTGTCGTTGCTGGATACGGCCGAGCGCGAGCAGGTGCTGCACGGCTGGAACCGGCCGGCCCCGCTGCCGACGCCGGTCGACTGTGTGCACCGCCTGGTCGAGGCGCAGGTGGCGCGCAACCCGCAGGCCTGCGCGGTGGTGTTCGAGGGCGAGGCGCTGAGCTATGCCGAACTCAATGCCCAGGCCAATCGCCTGGCGCGCCACCTGCGCACCCTGGGCGTCGGCCCGGATGTGCGCGTGGCGGTCTGCGTGGAGCGCTGCGCGGCATTGCCGGTGGCGCTGCTGGCGGTGCTCAAGGCCGGTGGCGCCTATGTGCCGCTGGACCCGGACTACCCAATCGGGCGCCTGGGCCACATGCTGGGCGACAGCACCCCGGCGGTACTGCTGACGCTGGGCGCGGCCCGCGCCACCCTGGGCCGGGCCATGCAGGCCTCGGGCTGGGAGGCGCCGGTCCTCGACCTGCTGGCCGATGCCCCGTGCTGGGCGCACCTGGCCGCCGACAACCTGGCCGCCCATGAAGTGGGCGTGACCCCTGAGCACCTGGCCTACGTGATCTACACCTCGGGCACCACCGGCCTGCCCAAGGGCGTGATGGTCGCGCATCGCGGGCTGGGCAACCTGCTGCTGTGGTGCCTGGGCGTATGCGGCGAGGCCGGGGCGATGCTGCACAAGATCCCGTTCGGTTTCGACGCCTCGGCGTGGGAAACCTTCTGGCCGCTGGCCACCGGCGGGCGCCTGGTGATCGCCCGGCCCGGCGGGCATCTGGAGCCCGGCTACCTGGCCCGGCTGGTACGCGAGCAGGGCGTCACCGCGATGGTGTTCGTGCCGGCCATGCTGCAGCTGTTCCTGGAGGTGGAGGAGGCCAGCCTGTGCCACGGCCTGAGCGATGTGTTCTGCGGCGGCGGCGAGCTGTCGCCGGCCCTGGCGCGGCTGTTGCGCGCACGCCTGCCCAAGGCGCGGCTGCACAACGTCTACGGGCCGACCGAGACCACTGTCATCAACAGCATCTGGACCCTGGCGCCGGGTGACGCGGTGCCGGCCCTGCGCTTGCCGATCGGCAGGCCCATCGCCAACAACCGCTTCCATGTGCTCGACGACTTCGATGCGCCGGTGCCGCCCGGTGTCACCGGCCACCTGCACATTGGCGGCGTGGGCGTGGCCCGTGGCTACCTCGGGTTGCCGGCGCTGACCGCCGAACGCTTCATCGACAGCCCGTTCGTGCCCGGTGATCGCCTCTATCGCAGCGGCGACCTGGCCCGCTACCGTGCCGATGGGCAACTGGAATTCCTGGGGCGCGACGACTTCCAGGTCAAGCTGCGCGGCGTGCGTCTGGAACTGAGCGAGGTCGAGGCGCGGCTGCAGGCCTTCCCCGGGATCACGGCCAGCGTGGTACTGATGCTCGGCGAGCAGGCCGAGCACCAGCGCCTGGTGGCTTGTTGCGTGGCGCCCGCCAGGCCGGACGAACAGGCCGTGCGCGCGCACCTGGCTGACACCTTGCCCAGCGCCGTGCTGCCTAGCAGCTATCTGTGGCTCGACGCCATGCCGCTGACCGCCAACGGCAAGGTCGATCGCCAGGCGCTGGCCGAGCGCGCCGAACACGATCTGGCCGCGCGCCAGGTCAACCTCGGCAGCCCCCGCGACCATATCGAACTGACCCTCTACCAGATCTGGAAAGGCCTGCTGCTGGCCCCACAGATCGGCATTCGCGACAACTTCTTCGCCGTCGGCGGCACCTCCATCGCCGCGGTGAAGATGGCCTACCAGATCGGCCAGGCCTTCGAGGTCGAGGTCCCGGCGCGGGTGGTACTCGGCCACCCGACCATCGAGGCCCTGGGCGGCTGGTTGCGAAACGGGGCCGCCACTCAAGGGGACAACGGCAACCTGATCACCTTCCGCCAGGGCGAGGGGCGGCACAACGTGGTGTGTATCCACCCGGCCGGCGGCACCGCGTTCTGCTACCTGTCGCTGGCCAAGGAGCTGCCCGAGGCGGTTGGTGTGTACGGCGTGCAATCGCCGGGGCTCAACCCCGGCGAAGCCACCGAGCCCACGGTCGAGGCGATGGCCGATGCCTACCTGCGCCTGATCGAGCCTTTGAAGCACGGCCCGCTGCTGCTCACCGGGCTGTCGTTCGGCGGCCTGGTGGCCTACGAGATGGCCCGCCGTCTGCGCTTGGCCGGACACGGGCAGGTCAGCGTGGTCCTGCTCGACACCCAGGGTTCGGACGATCCGGCCTTCCGGGCGCAGATCGGTACCGTCGACATGGCCGAGTTCCGCGACAAGCTGGTGCGCTTCAACGGCATGTACCCCGGTATCGAGGACGCCCAGGTCGAGCGCTACTTCCACGTCTACAACCATAACCGTCTGGCCATGGCCGCCTACGCCTGCCCACCCCAGGCCGGGCGGGTGGTGCTGGTGCAGGCGCGGGAAGACATGACCCGCGGCCAGTTGCGCGGGCTGCGGGCGTTCTGGCGGTGCCGCGCCGCCGACGGCTACCTGGCCACGCTGGTGCAGGGCGGCCACTGGGACATGCTCGAAAGCGCCGAGATCCATCGGGTGTCACGCACCCTCCAGCGTGAACTGCAACGTTTCGACGCCCAGGAGGGCAAATGATGAGCGTGCTCCAGGACACCGTGCTTGCGCGCTTCGCCGCCCAGGTACAGCGCACCCCGCAAGCCCTGGCGGTGATCGATCAACAGGTGCGGCTGAGCTATGCGCAGCTGGCAGGCGCCAGTGAACGCATCGCCCGGGGCTTGCAGGCGCGGGGCGTGCTGCCGGGCCAGGCGCTTGCGCTCTACCTGCCGCGTGGCTGGCAGGGGGGGGCGGCGCTGCTCGGCGCGCTCAAGGCCGGCGCCGTGGTGATGCCGCTGGACCGCGCCAGCCCCGGCGAGCGCCGTGCATTGATGCTGGCCGATGCCGACTGTGTCGGTGTGCTGAGCCTGGCGGATGCGCCCCAAGGGCTGCCGGGGCCGTGGGAGGCCAGTGTCGAGGCGCTGCTGGACTACCCTGAGCAACCGGCGCAGCCGTTGCCGCAGGCCTTCGCCGAGGTGATGTGTCTGTTCTATACCTCCGGCACCACCGGCCTGCCCAAGGGCGTGGAGGTGGGGGAGCGCGGCCTGCTGCGCCTGGCGCAGGCCGGCAGCTATATCGATATCCGCCCCGGCGACCGTTTTGCCTGCCTGTCCAACCCGGCCTTCGATGCCTGCAGCTTCGAGCTGTGGGCACCGCTGCTCAACGGTGGCTGCTGCGTGATGATCGCTGACCACGACTTGCTCGACGCCCGGCGCCTGGCTGAAGTGCTCGAGGCGCAGCGGGTCGACACTCTGTTCATCACGGTTTCGCTGTTCAATACCCTGAGCGCGGAGTACCCGGCCTGCTTCGCCAGCCTGCGCCAGGTGCTGACCGGCGGCGAGCAGGTCGGCGCCGTGGCGCTGCGCGCCTGGTACCAGGCCAATCCGCAAAGTGCCTGCCGCCTGTTCAACGTGTACGGCCCCACCGAATGCACCACCTTCGCCCTGTGCCATGCAATCCCACGGGAGTTTGCCGGCGACAGCGTGCCCATCGGCCTGCCGTTGCCGGACACTGGCATCCAGGTGCTTGACGCAGAACAGCAGCCGGTGGCGCCGGGCGCGGTCGGCGAGCTGTACCTCAGCGGCAGCGGCGTGGCCCGTGGCTACCGCAACCGCCCCGAGGAGACTGCGCGCGGATTCGTGCTGCTGCCCACGGCGGATGGCGACTTGCAGAAGCACTACCGCACCGGCGACCTGGTGCGCATCAACGCGCAAGGGCTGGTCGAGTGCCTGGGGCGGGTGGACCGGCAGGTCAAGGTCCGCGGCTTCCGTATCGAGCCGGGCGAGGTGGAGCAGCGCCTGCGCGAACATCCCCAGGTGGCGCAGGCCTATGTCTGCAGCCACCGGCAGGCCGCCGAGGACCACCAGTTGCTGGCCTTCCTCGTGCCACGCGGGACGTTGGACTACCGCGAGTTCGAGTCTTACCTGCGCAAGCACCTGGCGCCCTGGATGCGTCCGCAGCAACTGTTCCAGGTGCCGCGCCTGCCGCTGACCGCCAACGGCAAGATCGACCAGGCCGAGTTGCTGGCCCAGGCCACCCGGCCTTGGCGCGCGCCAGCCGAGGCGGGCATGCAGTCGCCGCAACTCCACTGGCTGCTGGAGCAGGCCCGTGGACTGCTTGGCCAGGCCGCCCTGGGCGCCGGGGACGACTGGCTCGGCAGTGGCGGCGATTCGCTCAAGGCCATGCGCCTGCGTTCGGCGATCCGCAGCCACTGGCACCAGGAAATCGCCATCGGGACATTGCTCGAGGAGCCGTTCGCCGCATTGGCCAAGCGCCTGGAGCAGCAGGGCGGGGCCACGGCCTATCCGCCCGCGCCGGCCCCCCATGGCAGCCAAGCCGGCCCGGCCAGCAGCGAACAGCGCCGCCTGTGGCTCGAACAGCAACGCTTGCCCGAATCGACCGCCTACAACGTGCCCATGGTGCTGCACCTGGCGCCGGGTGCGGAGCCCGAGGCCCTGGCTGAAGCGCTGTGCCGCCTGGTGGCGCGCCATCCGGCGCTGCGTACCGCGTTCGTGGCAGGTGCCGACGGCCCGCAGCAGGCGATCACCGAGTCGGCCGCTGTCTGTCGGCTCCTGGCTCCCGGCCAATTGTCCGAGGATACCTGGCCAGCCTTCGCCAGCCTGGTGTTCGACACCCCCTTCGACCTGGCCAGCCCGAGCTTGCTGCGCGCCTGGGTGGCGCCGCATGCCGACGGCAGCTGCCGCCTGCTGCTGAATCTGCACCACAGCATCACCGATGGCTGGTCGATGAACCTGCTGTTCGATGATCTGGCCAGCCTGTACCAGGACGCCCTGCAGGGGCGCGACAGCCAGGCACCGGCGCCGGCCCTGGACACCCTGGACTTTGCCCTGTGGCAGCGGCAATGGAGCGTCAGCCCGGCCTACCGTGAACAGCGCCGCGCCTTGGTGGCGTTGCACGCACGCCACGGCGAGGCGACCTCGCCGCGCCCGGCCAGGTATCCCGGCGATGCCCGGGGGCGCCTGTATCGCCAGCCACTGGGCGAACGGCGCAGCGCCGCCCTCGAACGCTTTTGCGCGGAGCAGCGCCTGACCCGCTTCGACGTCCTGTTCAGCGTCTTCGCCTGGAGCCTGCACGCGGTGCTCGGTTGCGAGCGCCCGCGGATCGCCAGTCCGGTGGCCAATCGGCCGCTGGCCGAGTTCGAGGCCAGCGTGGGCATGTTCGCCAACACCGTGCTGATCCCCACCGACCTGCGTGCCACGCAACCCCTAGGCGAGCAACTACGCCGACAGACCGCCACCGTGCGTGAAGTGCTGGCCTTGCAAGACGTGGCCTTGGCCGATCTGGTCGAGGACCTGCGGCTGTCCTCGGGCCATAGCCTGTTCGATTACCTGTTCGTGCTGGAAAACACCGACTACGCCAAGCTCGCCGCCGCCCCTTTGCGGGCTAGCCTGGAGCCGTACGCGACGCCGCAGGCCAAGTGCCCGCTGAGCTTGCTGGTGGTGGGCGGTGACGGGCCGCTGGAGTGCTGGTGGGAATACCAGTGCAGCCATTTCGAGGCCGAGGAGGTAGCCGCGCTGGACACGTTGCTGCACCAGGGCCTGGACCTGTTGCTGGCAGCCCCCCGGGCGACCCTCGACGCCCTGGTGGCGCCTTATCGGCTACGCCTGCCAGCGGCCAGCGAAGGTCCCGACGTTGGCCTGCCGTTCGTCACGCTGGCCGACTGGTTCGAGCATCAGGTGCAGGCAATCCCCAAGGCCACTGCGTTGGTGGCCGGACCGCGACAGCTGGACTACGCCGAACTGGATGCCCTGGCCGACACCCTGGCGGCGACCCTGGCCAGCCGCTACGCAGGCGAAGGCCCGTTGACCATGGTGCTGCTGCTGGCCCCATCGGTGGAGCACGTGGTCGCCTTGCTCGCCCTGGCCAAACTCAACATTACCGCCGTGCCGCTGGACCCGAGCTATCCGCTGACGGTACAGCGCCAGGTGCTGGCCCAGGCGCAGGCGTGCTGTGTGCTGTTCAGCACGGCCACGCAGTCGGCGTTGCAGGCGCTTGATGTCGACGCCAGCCGCTGCCAGCGGGTGAACCTCGACGCCGCGCCGGCAAGCCTGACGCGGCCCCGACACCGCGGCGAGCGCCCGTTGTACACCCTGTTCACATCGGGCTCGACCGGTACGCCGAAAGGCGTGCAGGTGACCGATCGCACCCTGTGCAACCTGTTGCACTGGCAGCGCAATGCCGGGCAGTTGCCGGCCCGTTCGGTGACCTTGCAGTTCTCCATGCTGTCGTTCGACGTGGCGTTCCAGGAGTTGTTCGGCACCTTGTGCGGCGGGGGTTGCTACCATCTGATCGAACCGCGCTGGCGCCAGGACGCCGAGGCGCTGCTGGGGTATCTGCAACAGGCGCGCATCGAACGGCTGTTCCTGCCCTGCGTGGCCTTGCAGCACCTGGCACAGACCGCCGTGGCCCAGGGCATCTATCCCGCGTCCCTGCGCGAGGTGGTGACGGCCGGCGAACAGTTGCTGTGCAGCGAGGCGCTGCGCACCTGGTTCGAAGGCCTGCCCAAGGCCCGCCTGTTCAACCACTATGGCCCCACCGAAACCCATGTGGTCTGCGCCTACCGGCTGCCGCCGGACGTGCGCGCCTGGCCGCTGCGCGCGCCCATCGGCCAGGCGGTCGACAATGCCCGGCTGTTGCTGGTCGACGCCCTGGACCGCCCGGTGCCCCGCGGCAGCCAGGGTTACCTGCTGGTGGCCGGGGCAATGGTTGCCCGCTGCTATCTGGGCGATGCCGCGCTCAACGCCGAACGTTTCGTCGAACTGCCCCAAGCCGAGGGTGGCCGCTGCCTGTACTACCGCACCGGCGACCTGGCCTGGGCCGACGCCGAGGGCTGCCTGCACTACGTGGGCCGTGACGACCAGCAGGTCAAGCTCAGCGGCCATCGCTTGGAACTCGGCCAGGTCGAGGCAGCATTGATGGCGGTGAGCGGTGTGGCCAACGCCGTGGTGACGGTACAGGGCGAGACTGCGCGCCTGGTCGCCTGGCTGCAGCTTGCTGGCACGCCGCCGACGGTACAGGCCCTCGACCAACAGGTGGCGCGGCAGCTGCCGGCCCATGTGCGCATCGACCAGTACCGACGCATCGACGACTGGCCGCGCACCCCCAGCGGCAAGATCGAGCGCAAGGCCCTGGTCGGGCAGGGTGAGCCCCTGGAACGCCGCCGCGTGGTGACGGGTGCGTCGAGCCCACTGGAGCTTGAACTGGCGACGCTGTTCCGCGAGGTGATCGGCCATGCCATCGAGCCGCAGCAGACTTTCTTCGAGGCCGGCGCCACCAGCCTCGGCCTGATGCGCCTGCAGGCGCGCTACACCGAGGCCCTGACCCGTGCCCCGAGCATGGCCGAGCTGTTCGAGCACGTGACGATCCGCCGCCTGGCCGCGCACCTGGCGCGTGACGCAGCCACCCCGGCGCAGCGTGCGCGTGCCAGCGATACCCGCGAGCAGCCGATGGCGATCATCGGCATGGCGGTCAACGTCGCCGGTGCCCGCGACCTTGGCGAGTTCTGGGCGATGGTCCAGGACAATGCGCTGGGTATCGAGCACTTCGCCGCTGCCGATGGCCTGGTCGGCGCCCGCAGCCAATTGCACGGCATGCTCGACTTCGATCCCGAGTACTTCGGCATCAGCCGCCAGGAGGCACGGCTGATGGACCCGCAGCAACGCCACCTGCTGATGGCCTGCGTGCAGGCCCTGCAGCACGCCGGCATCGTGCCGTCGAACGAGGGCCCGCGCATCGGCCTGGTGGCCAGCTGTGGCGAGACCACCTACTTCCAGCAGATGCTGCGCGAGCAGGGCGCCGGCGAGTTGCCGGACGGCTTCCAGCTGGCCCTGCACCACGACAAGGACTTCCTCGCCACCAAGGCCGCCTACCACCTGGACTTCACCGGGCCGGCGCTGAGCGTACAGGCCGCCTGCGGCAGCTCGCTGATCGGCGTGCACCTGGCCTGCAACCTGTTGCGCCAGGGCGATAGCGACCTGATGCTGGCGGCCGGGGTGCTGATCGACCCGACCCTGGCCGACGGTTACCGTCACCGTTCGCAGCACATCTTCTCCCGCGACGGGCTGTGCAGGCCCTTCAGCGAAGACGCCAGCGGCACCCTCGGCGCCAGCGGCTACGGGGTGGTGGTGCTCAAGCCACTGGCCCGCGCCCGCGCCGATGGCGACCGTATCTACGCGCTGGTGGAAGGCTCGGCGCTGAACAACGACGGCCGCGCCAAGATGAGCTACACCGCGCCGTCGGTGGCCGGGCAGGGCGCGGTGATCGCCCAGGCCTTGGACAAGGCCGGGGTGAGTGGCGGCGCCATCGGCTACGTCGAGGCCCATGGCACCGGCACCTTGCTCGGCGACCCGGTCGAGGTCGCCGCGCTGACCCAGGCATTTGGCGAGGCGCCGACGGGCAGTTGCGCGCTGGCCTCGGTGAAGAGCCAGATCGGCCACCTGGGCGCGGCGGCAGGCGTGGTCGGGCTGATCCGCGCCACGCTGGCGGTGTACCACGGGGTGATCCCGCCCAACCTGGGCTTCTCCGCCATCAACCCACAGATCGACCTGATGCGCTCGCCGTTCCATATCCCGACCACCGCGCAACCCTGGCCGCAGGGGCAGCGGCGCATGGCCGGGGTGAGCAGCTTCGGCATCGGCGGCACCAACGCCCATGTGATCGTCGGCGCGTTGCAGGCCGAGCCGCAGGTGCACGAAACGGTGGCGCCGCTGTTGCTGCTGTCGGCCCACAGCCGCACGGCCCTGGAGCGCGATATCAGCGTTGTCGGCGACTGGCTGCTGGCCAACCCCGGTGATGTGCAGGTGTTGCTGCGGCACCTGCAGGGCGGCCGTCGCCAGGGTCGCTGGCGTTTCGGCATGGTCTACCAGGCAGGCGATGCCCTGTCGCTGGCGGCGGTGCGCGAGGTCAGTCCCTCGTCGGTCCGGCTGCTGGCCAGCGAGCATGCGCCCCAGGCCGTGCTGGCAGCCTGGTACGAGGGGGCGCAGATCCAGTGGCCGAGCCGTTCGGCGCCGCCGCCCTGGAACCTGCCGCCATCCGCCTTCGACCTGGAAACCTACCGCTTCCAGGGGCACACCACGCCTGAGCGCAAGCCTCTGGCCGACTGGTTCCACCAGCGGCAATGGCAGCGCGTGCGCCGCCTGGGCACGGCAGCCGTGCACAAGGGCCAGCGGACGCTCGTGGTGTGCGCGCATGACGCCGCCGACGAAGGTGTGCTCGCGACCTTGGGCCAAGCCTGCCAGCGGGTCGTGCACGTGCGGGCGGGCAAGGGTTTCCGTCAGCTTGCTGCCGACCGTTTCGAACTGGACGTGTGCGATGCCCAGGCACTGGGCCGCCTGTTCGACGCACTGCCAGGGGCGCTGGACTGGCTGCACGCCTTGCCCCTGTCGGTGAGCGGCGCGGTCGACGAGCGCAGCCTGGCGACAGCGCAATGGGCCTGCCTGGATACACCCGGCAGCCTGCTGCAGGCCTGGGGCCAGGCGCCGCGTGACGCCAGCCTGCGCCTGTGGCTGCTGTCCTGGCAGGCGTGCCCGGTGCAGGGCGCGGTGGCACGGCCGGAGCTGGCGGCCCTGGCGGGGGTGACCGAAGTCGCGCCCCAGGAATACCCGCTGCGCTGCCATTGGCTGGACCTCCCGAGCCCGGCGCTGGGCGAGCAAGCCAGCGCCCTGGCCACCTTGCTGGGCGAGCCCGAGGCGTTGCCCCGGCGCCTGGCGCTGCGCGACGGCTTCCTGTGGCAACCGCGGCTGGTGCCCAGCCCGCTGCCGGCGGCCCCGGCGCCAAGCCTCGCGCACACTGGCACGTTCCTGATCCTCGGTGCTGGCGGCATCGGCCTTACCCTGTGCCAGCACCTGCTGCGCGCCGAGGGGCGGCGCGTGGTGCTGCTGTCGCGTTCGCCGACGGTGGACATGGATCACCCGCGGGGCGACTGGGTGCAGGCCGACCTCGCCGACCTGACGCGTTGGCCCCAGGTGCTCGAGGACCTGGCCTGCCGCTACGGGCGCTTCGAAGGGGTGATCCATGCCGCGGGGGTCGGTGCCGGCAGCCTGATCCGGCATCGCGACGCCCGGGAGATGGCCGCCGCGATGGCCGCCAAGACCCGTGGCCTGCTCGCCGTGGAGGCGCTCATCGCACGGATGACGCCCGGCTTCGTGCTGTACTGCTCGTCCATGTCGGCACTGTTCGGTGGCGTGGGGCACCTGGACTACGCCGCAGCCAGCGGCGTGCTCGACGGCTTTGCCCATTACCGCGCAACGCCCGACGAAGGCTGCCTGCGCCTGGGCATCAACTGGGATATCTGGCGCGACACCGGCATGGCCACCCGCACCCATGGCAGCGATGCCGCGCACCAGCAGCACCTCAAGGTCGGGCTGTCGGCGGCGGAAGGCTGCGAGGTGTTCGAGCGAGCCATGGCTGCGCAGCTGCCCCAGCTGCTGGTCTCGACCACGTCACTGGAAACCGCTCGGCGCTTCTACCCTGTGCGTCATGGCGTGGCGGCGGCGCAACCCCAAGGCGTGGTGCAGGCGAGCGGGAGCGACCTGGCCGAGCGCCTGCGTGGCTGTCTGTGCCAGTGGTTGGGCGTGGACGCGCTGGCGGACGATGCGTCGCTGTACGACCTGGGCGCTGACTCGCTGACCCTGCTCGACCTGATCGATGAATTGCAGGGCGCCACCGGCCAGGTCGTGCAGTTGTCGCAGTTCAGCCCGCAGGTCAGCCTGGGCGAGGTACTGGCACTGGTTGCCGACGAACCGTGGCAGGCCAAGGGTGACGGCGACCCATGGCGCCAGGCGCTGCGCATCGACCCCTGGCAGCAGGGGGGCGGCCGCCATTGGTTGTACCTGATCCACCCGGTTGGTGGTGACGTCCAGGCCTACCGCGAGCTGGCCACGGCGCTGCACCCGGACCTTTGCGTGCGGGTGATCGCCGACCCGGTGCTGAGCCAGCCGGCGCTGCCCAACCTCTCGCTGCAGGCCCGTGCGCAGCTGTACCTGGACGCGATTCAGGCCGAACTGCCCGCCGGTGCACGCTGGAGCCTGCTGGGCTGGTCCTTCGGCGCCTGGGTGGCCCAGGCCCTGTGCGCCCTGGCCGTTGAAGCCGGGCGCGAGGCGCCGACGCTGTACCTGGTCGATCCACCCGCGCCGGATGCCGGCACCGAGTTGCAACAGATCGACGAGGCGCAAATCCAGCAGGTGTTCGAACGGGAATTCGCCCTGCGCAATGGCGAGGCGGACGGCGCGCGCTATCTGGAGCGCCTGGTGACCTGCTGTCGCAACAACCTGGCGAGCATGCTGGGGCACGTGCCGCCCATGCTGGCGGACACGCCCGGGCGGCTGTTCATCGCCACGCGGCCCAACCCCTACGGCATCGGCAGCGGCTGGCAGGCGCAGGACCTGCGCCAGGCCTGGCAGGCATTGCTGCCGGGCCTGAGCGACTGGGCGGCGCTGGATACCGATCACTATGGCATCGTCGCTGGCCCCTGGGCGCGGCAGATCGCCGAGGCGATCAATGCCGACCTGCAAGCGCAGGGGGAGGGTGCCCATGCTGGCTGAACAGATTACGCCACCTGTGTGGCTCAGCCCATTGCTGCGGGTGTTGCAGACCGGGCCATTGCCACTGCCGCTGGAGCGGCAGGCGTACTGGCGCCTGCTGCACCGGTGGCAGGCCGAGGTGGTGTTGCCGCTGCTCGCCGAGGCACTGCCCGAGCACGTCCAGGCGCTGCTCACATTGCAACGCCTGCACCAACGCGCCGGCCTGGGGCTGCGCGGGCGTGTCGGTGAGTGGCGCGTCGCGCTCAGGCCGGTACTGTTGCCCGCGTTTCGCCGGGCCTACGACGCCGAAGCGGCCTACGCCCAGGCCTACGACAGTGCCTTGGACTACGGCCAGGCGCCGAGCAACCAGGCAATGATCGCCGGCCAGTTCGGTGACGCCGAGGCTTTCGCCCGGCACTACGCGCAACTGAGCACCGAGGCCAATGCCCACGCGTTCGCCACGGCCAATGCGGCGGCCAGCAGCGAAGTCGCCGCCCGCGCCTATGCCAACACTGACGAACAGGCGTGCGCCAGCGTCGTCGGCGCCTTGGCGCGGGTCTGCAGCTGGGCCTGCGCGACCTCGACCGAGCAGCGCATGGCACCGGCCACGCACCTGGCGGCGGGGCTGCAGCGCCTGGCGAGCCAAATCAATCAACACGCATCAGCGAGGGAAGCATGGATCAACACGGATTGAACGCCATCGAACGGATCGCCGGCGCCCAGCGCACGCCGTACCGCAGCATCAGCGTGGAACGGCTGACGCCGATCATCGGCGCCGAGATCGGCGGGGTCGACCTGTCGCGCAGCTTGTCACCAGAGCAGTTGCTGGAGATCCGCCGGGCGTTCCTGGAAAACCACGTGCTGGTGTTTCGCGACCAGCAGCTCAGCGTCGAGCAGCACAAGGCCTTCGGCCGCCTGTTCGGCGAGCTGCGCGCCTTGCCGCTGGAAGACATCGACGGCGACGACCCGGAGCTGGTGGTGATCCGCGCCAATGCGCAGTCGCGCTTCGTCGCGGGCGAGACCTGGCATACCGACGGCACCGCCGACCTGGAGCCGTCCATGGGCTCGATGCTGTACGTGAAGGAAACCCCGGCCATCGCCACGGGCGGCGATACCCTGTTTGCCAACATGCACCTGGCGCTGGAGATGCTGTCGCCGGCCATGCAGGCATTTCTCGGCACCCTGACCGCCATCCATGACGGCGAGATCCCATGGAAGGGCTACACGCCGCCGCCCGGCCTGCCCAAGACCGAGCACCCGGTGGTGGTGCGCCATCCCGAGACCGGGCGGCCTTCGCTGTTCGTCAACTCGGGCTTCACCTCGCATATCGTGCAACTGGCGGCCGGCGAGAGCCAGGCGCTGTTGAACATGCTGTTCGACCTGGTGGCCCGGGAACCGGTGCTCAGTTGCCGGGTGCGCTGGGCGCCGGGCACCCTGGTGTTCTGGGACAACCGCTGTACCCAGCACCATGCGGTGTGGGATTACTTCCCGCATTCACGCTATGGCGAGCGGGTGACGATTCTTGGCGGGCGGCCGCGGGCCTAGGCCATCTGCCGCAACAACTGATCGAGCACCAGCTCGCCAAAGGCCAGGTTGCCATGTAGCGGATCATCGACTTCACAGAACTCGACCCGCTGCAGCCCCCGGTCGTCATTGGCGGCTGCGCGCACATCGACCAGCTCCACGCCCAGCCCGCGCAGGCGCTCCATCAGCAGCGCCTGCGCGGCCATGAACACCCGGCGGTTGGCCATTGGCGGCACCCGTTGCGGTGGCAGCACGGCGTACACCTTGACGCCCAGGGCCAGTGCCTGCTCGTAGAACGCCAGGGCGGGGCGCGACAGGGTGTCGATGATCGTGGCGAACAGCGGCCCGTCGAGGAAACCGGGGTCGAACTCGCCATCCGCTCCCTGGTAGCACAGCCAGTTCTGGGTAGTGGCCAGGTAGTGCAGGCTCAGGCCGATGCTGCACACCAGCGGGCCGGGGATCCGCCCAAGGCTGGGGGCGTCGAGCTGGGCGAGGGCCTGGCGATACAGTTGCTCCAGCTCGGCGTCGCGCATTGCCACGTCGTCCGCCGCGAGGCTGAAGAAATCCACGCCGAAATCGCGCCCGGCACCTAGCGGCCCACCACCGAACGCCAGCCCCCGCGCCTTGGCGGCCAAGCCGACCACCGCGACATGGGAGTCGCCCAGCAACAGGAAACTAGGCGTAGTAGTCGAGCCTGGCGTCTTCACAGACAAGGTCCTCACAGGTTACGGACGGGGTGGCGACGCTTGCCGCGGGCGCGGCCTCAGCGGCAAGGCCGGCGAAGAACTGGCGCATGACGAAGGCCACGCCCTCGGGCGTCACCTCGCGCTGGTTGGGCTGGTAGAAGGCGCCCTTGAACGGGGTGCCGGTGATGATCTCGTAGGACGGGAAATAGTCCACCTCGGGCAGGTCCTGGCACAACTGGCCGGCCACGGCGCGCAGCACCGACTTGGAATAGGTGGTGGCGCTGAGCACGTGCTCGCCGGTGGCGCTGGCGGTCAGCGGCACCGGCGAGACGGTGAGCAACAGGCGCAGGCTTGGGTTCACCGCGCGCATCAGCGCGATGGCCTCGGTCATGGCCTGGCAGGTGTCGGTGAAGCCGAAGTTGCGGAACTGGTGGACCCGCGGGTCGAACTCGCCGCGCACAGTGCCGGGGCACAGCGGATAGACCACGCCGGTGTCGCGGTGGACCCAGGCTTCGGTCAGGCCCAGGGTGAAGACGAACACCTTGGCGCGGCGCACCGCCAGGCGGATCGCCGCCAGGGTTGCCTGGCGCGAGGCGAACAACGCCTGCTCGCTGGCGAAACCGGCGGGTTCAACGGTGGGGCGGAACGGGTCGAAGTAGCGTCCGTCATGCGCCCAGGTCTCGCCAGGCTGGGGCTGATCATCCAGCGCCCATTGCAGCCACTGGCGCAGCATGGCCGGGGTGTAGAGGTTGCCGGTGCGGAACGAAAACACTCCGTACTGCCGCGCCTTGCGCTGGTCCTCGGGCAAGTCGGCCGGGGCCGGCTCGGCATCGAGCCAGTTCATTTCCCGGGCCACCAGGGCACGGCCGATGTGCTGGGCAAAACAGGAGCCGGCGGTGACGATGGCATCCTTGGCGTCGATCTCGAAGGCGGGCGACCACAGCTCGCCGACTTGTTCGGCGGGCCGCACGGCGATCGCCGTGCGCCAGAAGGCGCGGGGCGGCAGGCATTGATAGGGGTTCATGGGCTATCCGCGCAGGTCGAGGGTGTAGATGAGGTCGTCGTGCAAGGTATTGCGCAGCAGGTAGGCCTGGGGCACACGGCGGGCGAGGGTGAAACCGCATTTTTCCAGAAGCCGGCAGGAGCCGTCGTTGCCGTCGGTGACAGTGGCCTCCAGCGACTTCAGGTCACTGTCGGCGGCGAATGCCACGATGGCCCGCAGCGACTCGCTGCCCAGGCCCTTGCCGTGCCAGTGCGGCAGCAGCAGGTAGCCGACCTCGGCGTGGCCGGGGCGCAGCACGCGCAGGCCGGTGACGCCGACGTCGCAGCCACTGGCCTTGTCGACCATCACCAGGCACAGCCAATGCTCCGCTTCGGGCGACCACTGCGGCAGGCGGTGTTCGAAACCACGGCGCACTTCGCTTTCCGGCAGTTCGTCGAACACATGGCGCATGGTGTCAGGCTCGCGGTGGAGCCTGAGGAACAGTGGCCAATCGGCTTCGTTCAGGGGGCGCAGGTAGAGGCGGTCGGTGTGCAGCTCCAGCATCCGGTGCTCCTTGCGGGATTGGGGAGGGCAGGGAGTTTTTACGCCGGACGCCGGGAATGTTCAAGGCTTGGATGTACGCCGTATCAAAGCCCCACCCAGCGCACTCTGCCACCCAATTGCACCACCTCGCCCTCTGGCGTGGGCAGTGCCCGCCCCAGCAGCCCCATGCCTTCGCTGACCAACACCCCATCGCGCACCAGGCACAGGTTGGACGGCGTATCCAGGCCTTGGGCAAGCACCGTTACCTGCTCGGTCTGCAGGTTGCAATGCAGGAGCCTGCCTGAGAAACGGGTGAAGCCGCCATGCCGCGGTTCGCCGTGCCAGTCAGGCGTCAAAGGTTGCTGCACGCTGTCGCAGAGCTCCAGCACCAGCAGGTTGCCGTTGCGATCCAGGGCCAGGCCGGTGGGCAGTTGCAGCCCCTGGACAACCACCTCGATGCGTCCATCGGCTGGCCAGACCCGGATGACCCGTCCGGCCCTGTCTGCAAAGTCGATGCCCTTGCGCAGCGGGTCACCGTGCAGCTCGCCGGAGAACAGGCTGATCAGTACCGCGTCCGTGTCGGGTTCGTACACCAGTGTGACGGGCACGGCCTCCTGGCCTTGCTCCAGTTCGGGCAACTGCGCCAGCACGCGCTCGTGCTGGCCATCGACGAACTCCACCAACTGGTTGCTATCGGGCTTGACCGCCAGCCAGCTGTGCCGGGTTGGATGAAAGCACAGTGCGTTGAGGTTGCCGCGGCTGTGGAACACCGGCTCGGGCGGGTTGAACTGCAGGTCGAGCAACCTCGAGCCCTCGACATAGTCGGTCTGGCTGGCCAGGCAGCGTCCGTCACCGCAGGCGATGTCCGACAACCCCATGATTTCGTCGCGCAACATGCGCGCCTGCATGTTCATGGCGCGAAAGCCCTGTGCCAGGGTTTCCCGGGGCATGTAGGCGCCGGGTGAGGTCGGATCCTGTTGCAGTCGGCTGATCCGGCCGCTGAAGGGCTGCTCGGGCAGGCCGGAGCCGGCCTCGGCCAGCAGCAGGCTGCCATCGGCCTGCAGGCAGATGCCGCGTGGGTTGAGCAGGCCCTCGGCGACGAGGGTACTGGGGCGCAGCGTTTCGCGTGGATGTGTGGGTACATGAACAGGTGCAGGCATCGGCTTCTCTCCGTGAGCGAACAGGGGTAGCGGCTACTGCGGTGGCTGCCACGGCTCGCCGGTGAGGTAGGCGCGCAGCAGGGCCCGCTGACTCGGCGACATCGAGCGCACCACCGGCATGAACAGCGTGGTGCCTTTGTAGGCATCGGCGGTGCGGGCGAGGATCGGCCCCTTCGCCGCCATGATCGCGTCGGGCTGGTTCAGCGGCACGTACCGGGACATGGCAGGGAAGGCCAGGTAGTGAAAACGCAGCACATTCGGGTACACCTGCTGCCAGGTGATGGTGCTGCCCGCGGCGATGCCGAAGTCGGTGCTGGCGAATTTGCGGAAGTTGGTGAAAAAACTGCCGGCGGCCAGGCCGTTAACGGAATAGCTCAGGGCGACGAACCCGGCCTGTGCGTCGGTACCGGGCTTGACCTTGACCGGCAGGTTGACCGCGAGCTGGCCGGCGTCGACGACCAGGACCTCGGGCACGTCGAGAAAGTCCCAGTTTTCCGGCGCTCCGTAGTCCGGGCCGGAAGGGCCGGTGTCGAGCGCTATCTTGCTGAGGGTGGTGACCGGGCCACCCAGGTAGCGGACCTGCAGGGTGATCGACAGGCCGTCGGGGTAGTCCTCGGTGTAGACATTGCGCTGGTCGGCGTAGACCCGATAGACCGATTCGCACGCATGCAACAGGGTGCCGGCGACGGCGCCGGGGGCGTCGACGTGCAGCACCGAGGTTTTCGTCGCTTGCTGCTGGCTGGCGTCGAGTGGCAAGTCGACCAGGCCACCATACACGTAGTAGTTGAGCAGCAGGTCGCTGTTCGGATCGAGCGTGGCCAGGGGTACGGTACCGGCGGTGAAGGTGACCGGCCCGTAGTTGGCGTTGGGCCCGATGGGGCTGGTGATGTCGTCGCGCACGGCCCTGAAGGTCTGCTTCGGAATCAGGTTGACCATGTCGACGCTCAGCAGGCCGCTGCTGGCAAGCTCGGCGTAGGCGGTGCCGCCGGTGCTCTGGTTGACCAGCTGGCGTCCGGGCTGGCAGTTGGCGGGCTCGTTGGCAAAGGCCGGGGCCAGGGTGCCGATGACCCGGCCGATGCTCGGGTTTGGGGTGTATCGACCTGCGGCGTAGTCGGCGTCCAGTTGCGCGCTGGTCATCGCCGGGCACATCTCGAACATCACGAAGCGCAACACGATCCCGGTCGCCCCGGGCGCCTGGATGATCGCGCGCAGACCCGGACTGTCGCGGTTCCAGCTGACGATGCTGGTGAGCGGGAAGGTCAGCTGGAAGGTGCCGCTCAGGCGGAACGAGCCCGGCGCGTCCATCGATGCGGGCAACAGCACGCGCTTCTTCACATCGAGGCTGCTGCAGACGGTGTCGCAGCGGATCAGCAGCTGGGTATCGCTGGTGCCGCCGATCTGCAGGCCGCCGACGAAGATCTGTGTGGTGGTCGTCGAGGTCGGGTCCAGGTCCACCATCATCGGGCCGGAGTTGGTTGGCTGGCCGGTCGCCGGGTCCAGCGAGCCAAGCAGGTATACCGGTTGCCCCACCAGGTCACCGCTGGTACTGACGCTGCCTGGGCTGCCCTGCGAGCTGATCATGGCGTTCTGCACGTCGACCAGGTGTTGCCCGTAATGATTCCAGCCCCCCGCGGTGTAGTAGTTGCTGTTCGGCGCATTGAGCATGTCGTTCAACTGCTCGTCTGTATAGGACTGGGCCCCCGGCGCCAGGGTCGAGGTGGTCAGGTCGAAGATCGGCCACTCGTCGTTGCCATCGAAGGGGATGGTCGGCGAGTTGTTCGGCAGGCTGACATCGGTGCGGATGCCACCCCAGAAGTTCAGGCGTGGGCCGTTCAGGATGCTCATGGTTCAATCCTCGTCCTTGATGGGTTTGCCCAGGGGCGCATGGGCGAATTTGAACAGGTAGGAGAAATCGGACTTGTAAGGGCTCCTGACCGCCGTGGCCATGGAGTGGCAGTTCATGCAGCTGCTGTTGGGCTGGATGTAGCTTTCCATGGTGACGTTGGCCGACAGTGCGGGCGTCGGCTGGCCCAGCGGATTGCCAGGGTTGTCGGGCATCAGCGGGCGCTGGGTGGTGACCAACTGATAGTACCTGAGCACGCTGCGTTGCAGCCCTGGGTCGGCGCGGTAGGCGGCGTTGACCTGTTGGGTGACATCGGCGATCGGGGTGACACGGTTCAGCGGGTTGGGGGTCTGGAAGGTGGTGCCAGGTTTGGGCACGCAGACCAGTTGCGTGCCCTGGGTCTGCCAGTCGCAGGGCGACTGGTTGAGGCTCGCGGCGGGCGCGTCGGCGTTGAAGTAGGAATAGGCGGTGCCGGATGCTGGTTGATCGACCCACTGGCCGCCCACCAGCGCTTTGGGCGGCACGTTGTCGATCTGCTCGAAGGTCGACCAGATCCACTGCGGATAACCCTTGGCCTTGGTGATCACATGCAGGCCCACCAGGCCGAGGTAGGCCTCGGTCACGCCGTTGCGCCGGCCCTGGTCATCGAAGGTGGCCACCCGCGCCAGCATGGTCAGGTAGCGGCTGGCGTTGTCATGGGGGCCGAGGATGCGCCAGCTCGACTTGATCTCGATGACGCCATAGGGGAACTGGATGTTGGGTGCCCTGGATACCACGTCGGCGTTGTAGAACTGGTTGGCGACGATGTAGTCGTAGGACGCCTCGTTGGCCGAGATATCGTAGTAGGTCGGGTTGCCGGCCTGGTCGATCAGCCAGCCACCGACCGCCTGGTCGATGGCGTTGACCAGCGAGCTGTTCTTCAGCGCGGCGATGTTGATGATGCCCAGGCTCCTGGCGCCTTGCGGGGTGTTCCAAGGGCCGGGATTGGCGCCCCCCGGCAGGAAGATCTCGTCGACGCTCTTGTATGTCTGCCAGACGGTGTAGCCGGCGTCCCCAGGCTGCCTGGTACAGTCCGGGTTGCCGCGTTGGCGGTCCTGGGCCGGCCAGTTCAAGGCGATGAACAGCTGCCAGCTGTAGCGATCGAACTGGTCCTGGCTGGCGTTGGCGGCCGGGGCGCTGCTGGGCGGCTGGCAATCGAGCTGGGTGGCCAGGGACGAGGGCAAGGCCTGTTCCCTGGCCAACGCCGGCAGGCTGGCCAGGCCCAGGGCTATCACGGATAAACGCAGTATGGCTTTCATGGCGATCCTTCGTCGTGGCTCAGGGTTTGCGTTGCATCAGTTTGTTCCACTGCGCCTTGTGCCCGTTGCTCTGCGCCGCTGGCGGCTCGAACAGCTGGCAGGGCGGCGGGTTCGACGGGCACATGGCGGCGACCTGCGCCCAGGTCTTGGTGGGGTCGGGCTTGGCGATGCGAAAGCCGGTGTAGTTCTGGCTGACGATCGGCGCGTTGGCGACGCTGGCGTCCCCGGAAAAGTAGAACGACTGCGGTTGCCGGTAGGGAGGCTGGCCCGTGGCCTTGTTGTAGAAGGCATAGCCGAACAGGATCGGCCCCTGCGGCGAGTCCAGGTCCAGGGCATAGGCTTGCACGCTGGCGTCCAGGTGCTGGCTGCGGGTGGCGCTGTAGGGCAGGTGCTTGATGAAATCCTGCCGAGGCGGGTGGTTCATCGGCGAGAACAGGCAGCAGGCCGGCATGTCCTTGGGCCGGTCCTGCGGGTAGGTGAGGAAGTAGGCCTTGTTGCCCAGGGACACGAACGAGCAGGTGTAGTTGTTGTTCTTGATCGGGAAGATCGGCAGGCAGTACTTCTCGTAGTGCTCCATCATGGCGCCGAAGCCGTCGCCATCGGCTGGAATGTAGGTGGTGTCGTAGTAGCTGGTGCCACGCGAGACGGTGTAGTCGGCCGGGGCCAGGGTGGCCGGCGGGTTGCTGTAGGGCGGTGGATTCTTCTGGTAGTTGTGCATCACCCGGTACATCGTCCAGTCGCTGATCCAGTACGCCGGAAAGAACGGATCGGACGGGTCGCTCGGTGCGCGTTTGGCGATGCAGTTGCCGTTGCTTGCATCGCACCCCAGGGTGTTGTGCACGCCCATGGTGAAGTAGACGGCGCTGTCGTCGGCCTGGGCGACCAGCGAGGGGCACAGCAGCAGGACAAGCAGCAACAGTCGGTCGAGGATGCGGATGTTCATGGGACACTCCTGTGAAGTGTGCCGGGTGACAGCCTCGTCACCCGGCAGTCCTGCCGGTCAGCCTTGCGGGAAGTCGCTCATGCTCAGCTCGATGGGTGGGTAGTTGCGTTTCACCAGGGCCTGGGCCCAGAGCTCCAGCACCGCCCGACGGCTTTGCGGCATGTCCCGGGTGATGGGCATCGCCAGGGTGCTTTCCTCCTGGTACTCCTTGCTGATCAGCACGATGAGCTGGTCGACCGCGCCTTCTATGCGGGCCAGGGAGTTCAGCGGCATGTACTTGTTCATGATCGGGTACATGTAGAAGAACGGCTGCAGGATGAGTGGGTAGATGAAGCTTTCCCAGATCAACTGGCCGGCGTTCTGCTGCTTGTAGACCTGGTTCCAGGCATCGACGAACGCCTGCTGTATCTCCGGCTCCTGGGGCAGCACGCGCAGCGGCGCGAGGAAGTCGGTATAGGTTTGCATCAATTTGAAGCTGAACGGGATCTGCGGCGGCTGCTTGTCCTCATGCACGAAGAAGCGCAAGGTCGGGAATCCCGATGCCACGGCCTTGACGGTCAGCAGGGCAACTCCGTTGGCGTCGGTGGTGATCTGCGTGGTGCTGTACTGCACGTTGCCCTTCGGCTCATCCTTCAGTGTGCCCTGGCCCTGGATGGGGTTGGCGAACGCCAGGCTGGGGCTCAGGGCCACCGAGCCTGGCGTGGGCAGGTACTGCTGGTAGCTCACCGCTTTCATGTCGGTGGTCGGGCCGGCGGGGTGGACCGCCGTGAGCCTGCGGCCCGTGCCTTCGCTCAGCTGGCGGGTGAGCGACGGGGTACCGACGAACTGCGGCAGGTTGGGGGTGTTGTTGGCGGGATCGTCCGGGTCCTCCAGGAACAGCGTGAAGTCGGCCGGGTTGCTGAACGCCAGGTAGTAGTCGGTGGTGCACATCATGTAGGCGTTGTTGTATTCGGCCACCGACAGCACGGTGCCGGCCGGCGCGGGCAGGCCGTCGTACTGCACCATGATCTGCAAGGTCTTGCTGTCGCCGACGTCGATGAAACTGGCGCTCTCGACCACTTCGGCGGTCCACATCTGCTGGGTCGCCGCCTGCACGGGGGTGGCGCCTTGCTGCTGCAGCTCCAGCGCTCCGCTTTGCAGCTGTTTCTGCGCCTCGGCGCTCAACGGCAGATCGAGGATCCCCGAACGTTTGTCGAAGGCCGCCTGCTGATAGTCGTCGTAGCCGAAACTGGCCAAAGGCGTGAACTGCTCGCCCTGGCGTATCCCCAGCTGGTAGCTGCCGGCGTCGAACTTTGCCGCCACCGGTATCTTGGCCTTCGGGTCGAGCGAATAGCTGGGGAATCCGTTGAGCAGGTCCAGCGACAGGGTGTCGTCATGCACCTGCGCCGAGATGACCCCCAATGTCATGGAATTGAAGTTCACACCGTCTTTTTGCAACTGTACCGGATCAGCAGGGACCAGCCGCCGCCCGGCCGGCGCCGTGGGGAACTCGTCGTCGAACCACAGGCCCAGGGTGCCGGCGGTTCGGCTGTAGGCGGGGTTGAAGAAGATGCTGCCGACATTGTCCAGGCCTTTCTGGTACATCGCCTGCACATTGGCCAGGATCTTCGAATCTACGGTGTGGGTGATGATGGGAGGTTGGTCGTTGAAAATGCCGTTCATGTCGTAGCAGGTCAGGTAGGTAGAGAAGCGGAACATCAGCCCTTTGGCGTTCTGCTGCTCCATCTGTTGCTGCAGGTTCTGCAGCAGTTGCGAGTTGCCGAGGGCCCAGCTCAGGTTCTCTTTGGGGAAGCACGTCTGCCAGGTGGTGGTCACATAGATCAGGCCACCGAGGGTCGCCCAGTTGAAGTTGAGGAAACGGTCGAGCATGCGGTGCTCGCGCTTGAGCGTCAGGCCGCACTGGGCGTCGCCGAGTACCAGTCGGTCGAAATACAGCGCGGTGAAGGTGTTCTGCCAGGGACTGACGTCGACGAAACGCGCCGGGGTGGGGGCGTCACTGCCGAACGGGTTGCCGAGCAAGTTGTAGGTCTGGTTGATCAGCGGGTCCTGGCTGACATAGCCGCCACCGGGCAGCTCGCCGCCGGTGATGACGGAGGCGGTCGCCGGTATCGTGGGGTCTGCCGGCGTGTAGTTGACGGTGCCGCAGGCATTGTCGCCGAACAGGTTCCACTCGCCGGGGATCATCACGCTGGGATTTTGCGAGACGTTGCCCGGCACCTGGGTCACATAGGTTGGCGCTTCGAGCAGCACTTGCGGGGCGATGACCCATGGCATCAACTTGCTGCTGGCATTCGCCGGGTTGATCCCGTAGTACTCGAGGAAACGCCAGTTCAGACGCATCTTCGAGGCATCGTAGAGCGGGAACATGTCGTTGTTGTTGGCGGTCGGCGGGCTCCAGAACATATGGCCGCCGAGGTAGATGCGCGGGAAGTTCAGTACGCTCATTTCATGCTCCTTAGCGTTGCCACTGGGCGCGTTTCAGCGACCAGACAAAGTCCAGTTTGTTGTACCCGGCGAACTCGGACGCCGGCACTTCGGCAGTCGGATAGACAATCCCGCCTTGCTGCTTCTGGGCGAAATTGAAATAGCCCTTGGTCTTGGAGTAGGCCGCCGTGCCATGGCAGGCGAAGCACGAGGACTGGCTCTGGAAGGCCGACTCGAGCTGGGAGTTGGCCAGCAACGTCGGATTGGTCTCGGACTGGGTGCCGATCAGCTCGTACTGCGCCAGCGCCGGGTACATGGCCTGGAAGGTGGTGTTGGCGGTCTGCGCCGCCGGGGTCGGCCCGGTGCTGTTGCTCATCGGGGTCGGGGGAATCGCGTTGGTCACGGTGTACTTGCCGTTGTTGCGATTCTCGAAGGTGGTCCACACCCATTGCGGGTTCAGCTTGTTGACCACGTGCAGGCCACTGAGCGCAGCGTAGCCGACCTGGTACTGGCCGTTGTCCTGCTGGTAGTAGGCCTGGGCAATGTAGTAGCCATCGCCTTGCAGTTGCTGCTGATAATCCGGGTCATTGCCGATCCACAGCCAGGCGGCCTTGAGCTCCCAGGCGGTGGAGGGAAAGGCCAGGTTGCTGGTCAAGGCAGCCTGGCCGTTCACGTTGTACACCTGCTTTTGCACGATGTAGTTGAAGGTGTCCTCGCCCATCAACAGCTGGAAACGCACCGGTTGCCCCTGTTGCGCGGTGGGTACCGCGCCGCCCATTTCCAGGATCAGGCCATCCACCTGCTGCACGGCGTTGAGGTTGTGGAACGTGCGGTTGGGGTTCAGGCCCTGGGCCTGGGCGGCCTGCAGTACCGCGGCCGGCACCGGCTCGCTCTGGCCCCAGGGCAGCGGCGCGGCGCCATTGCTCAGGTAGACCTGGTCCGAGGGTTTGAGGGTTTCCCAGACCCGGTTGGGGCTGTTCGACTCGACCGGCTGGTTCAGGCAGACGAACCAGTTCCAGCTCATGCTTTCCGGCCCTTGGGCGAAGGTCTGCCGGGCCTGGTCGACGTTGCCGCCAAACTGCATGAACTGGTTGCAATCGAAGGGGGTGGTGCCCTCGGCCTGGGCCAGTCCGGCCAGTGCGCTGAGGACGGTTATTGAAATGGCTCGCCGCATGTAAGCTCCTTGGCTTTGGCCAGGTCGGTGTATGAGTGCCCCAGAAAATGCTGCAGGAGCAGTTGCTTCACCGCTGTCGCCGGCAGGCTGCCCGGCAACGGCAGATCACAATCGGTAATGAGCAGTGGCCCGGTCTGCGCGCTGGCGGGCAGACGGCCGTGGCTGCCACGCACCATCGAGGTGTCGAGCGGGATCAGGTCCATGTAGTAGCGAAAGCCGAGCTTCTTCTGCAGCAGGCGCCGCGCCGCTTTCAGCCTGGGGAAACGGATGGCGGGGTCGATGAACAACTCCAGCGGGTCGTAGCCGGGCTTGCGGTGGATGTCCACGGTGCGGGCGAAGTCCGGTGCCTTGCGATCGTCTAGCCAGTAGCGATAGTCGAACCAATGATCGGCGGCGGCTATGGCGACCAGTTCGCCACTGCGCGCATGGTCCAGTTGCCAGGCCTGCTGCTCGGCCCTGTCCAGCACCCGCTCGATGCCGGGCTGGCCTTGCAGCAGGGCTTTGACCCGAGGGATGTCGCGGGCTTGGCGGACGTAGACATGGGCAATCTGGTGGTCGACGACGGCGAACGCATCGCTGGCGCCGGGGTCGAGCAGTTCCCAGGTCAGTGACTGGCGCACCTGCAGCAGACCTTCGGCGCGCAGCAGGCGATTGATGGACACTGATTGACTGACCGCTTCGATACCATACTCCGACAGCAGCATCACGGCCGCGCCTTGCGCCTTGGCGAAGCCCAGCAGGCGGCCAACCTCGGCGTCGATGGCCCGCACTTCGTCGACGATCGACGGGTGCTCTGGCCCCAGGCGCTGCAGACAGTAGTCGAGGTGTGGCAGGTAGACCAGCTGCAGGTCCGGGCGATCGAGCTGGAACTCGGCAATGGCGCAATCGACGATCCAGCGACTGGAGGCGATGCCGGCGGCCGGCCCCCAGAACGCCGGGAACGGAAACGCGCCGATCTGCGCTTCGATCCGCGCATGCAGGTTTGCCGGGGAGGAGTACAGGCCGAACAGCTTGCGGCCATCGGCCGGATAGTGCGGGCGCGGGGTAATGGCGGCATCGACGTCGGCGTACATGTTGTACCACCAGAACAACTGGCTGCAGCGAAAGCCCGGCAGCTCGCGCTTGAGCGTCTGCCAGACCTTCTCGCCCTGGATCAGGGCGTTGGGTTGCAGCCAGAAACGCACTTCGGCCTGGTCGCGAAAGTACCAGCCATTGCCGACGATGCCGTGCCCTGACGGTGGCAGCCCGGTGAGGATCGAGGCCTGCACCGTGGAGGTGACGGCAGGGAACACCGGTTGCAGGCTGGCCATCCTGGCCTTTTGCAACAGCCGGTTGATGTGCGGCGTTGCCGTGCCCAGCAGCGCAGGCGTCAGCCCGACCACGTTGATCAGCAGCAGCGGTTGGCGGGGCTGTTCAGAGGGCATCGGCACACACCTCCTGTGCGTGGGGTTGCAGCAGGCGACGCTGGCGCAACTGCTCCTCTACCCAACGCAACTCGTCGCTGATGCCCTGTTGCTGGGCAGGGGCGGTGGTGGGTCGCAGCTGCGTAGGCAGAACGCCCCAGCTGTAGGTTTCCACTTCCAGCACGGGACGGGTGTCCTCGTGCGCGGCGAGAAAATCGAAGGTCTGCGCCAGGGCGGCCTGGCTGGCGCCGAGCTCCGGCAGCAGCAGGTGTTCGCTGAACAGCGGGATGTGGAAGTGAACCCGCAACTCCCGGTAGCGCCCGGGCTCCGCCAGGCAGGCGGCGAGCGCAGCCGGCAGGTCCGCCCAGGCGCACAGGTGGCCTTGGCTGTCGTGCGCCTGCACCTGGTGCAGATAGGTGGCTTCGGCAAAGCCGCCCAGCACCTCGAGTATCTGGGCGCAACGGTGAATGTCCTGGGCCGGCAGGCGGCAGATCATCGCATTGGACAGCTGGATCTTGCCGATGGGTACCCCGGCCTGGCGCAGCCTTTCCAGGGACTGCCGGCAGTCCTCGAACATCACCGCCTGGTGGCAGACGTCGAAGCACAGTGCCAGGTACTCATGGTATGGGGCACTGGCCTGCCAGTGGTGGAAGAAGGCGATGGCCTGGTCGGTGCTCTGCAGCACGCAGTCCGGCTCCATTTCCAGGCATATCATGATCTTCTTGCCGGTTTCCTGGTGCAGCCGGGCCAGTGCCGTCGTGAGCTGGCGCAACTGTTCCTCGGCACGCTGCTGCAGCGCCGGGCTCCAGTGGGCGGCGTAGCCCAGCGGCACGCTGGAGATCACCCCTTGCTGGCAGTCCGGCGGCAGGGCCTCGGCCAGCAGCCGCGCCAACTCCAGACTGTACGCCAGCCGTTGCGGCTCGGCCCAGCTGGGCAGGTACACGGCAGCCTTCACCGCGCCCTCATGGAACTGCCCGTAGGGAAAACCGTTGAGCGAGGTCAGGCGCAGCCCGCTGCGTCGCAGCAGGTCGAGAAACGCCTGCCGTGCCGACGCTTCGCGCAACTCGGAAGCGGCGCGGGCGCTGATCCACAGCCCACTGTCTTGCACCTCGAGCCCGCGCAGTCTGCGCACGCCCTGGAAGTGCAGCTTGATGGAGGTGCGCAGCGCGGCCAGGTCCGGTGCCGGGTGCACATTGCCGCAGTAGCCGAGCTGCGTGGCGCTCCATCCCCGGGCAGCGCTCATTTGACCACCGGATCCTGGCCGCGCAGGGCCGAGTTTTCCTGCCACTGGCGACGCTGGTCGATGGGCAGCGGAGTGCTGACCAGGGCCTTGTCCAGCTGGCCACTCTGGGCAAAGAAATCCACCGGGTTGTGGAACAGCACCTGTTCGACCTGGGCCTCGCTGAAGCCTGCGGCCAGCATCGCCTGGCCGGTCTTTGGCACCTTGAGCGGGTCGCTGATGCCCCAGTCAGCGGCACTGTTGACCACCATCTTTTCCGTGCCGTACTGCTGCAGCAGCGCGACCATGCGTTGCTCTGACATCTTGGTGTTGGGGTAGATGGAATGGCCGCGCCAGCAATCGCTGTCGAGCACCAGCGGCAGGGTCAGTTCGTTGAGGTGGTCGATGATCACCAGGTGTTCGGCGATGCCGACTTCACGTATCACCGCCAGGGTGCGTTTGGTGCCGCCGATCTTGTCGCGGTGTGGCGTATGCACCAGCACCGGCAGGTTGAATTGCTTGGCAAGCTCAAGCTGCGCGGCGAGAAAGCGGTCTTCTTCCGGGGTGATGTCGTCGTAGCCGATTTCACCCACGGCCACCACGCCGTCCTTGACCAGGTAGCGCGGCAGGATCTCCAGCACTTCATTGGCGATCGACAGGTCGTTGGCCTCCTTGGGGTTGAGGCCGATAGTGCAGAAGTGATGGATGCCGAACATGCTGGCGCGAAAGCGCTCCCAACCCAGCAGGGTGTCGAAGTAGTCGACGAAGCTGCCGAGGCTGGTCCTGGCCTGGCCCTGCCAGAACGCGGGTTCGATCACCCCGGTGATGCCGGCGGCAGCCATGTTCTGGTAGTCGTCGGTGGTGCGGCTGACCATGTGGATATGCGGGTCGAAGTACTTGGGCATGGTGAATCCTCGTCAGGGAGAAGGCATCGTCGGGTATCAGGTCGGTAAGTGGCCGGCCAGGTGGTCATGCCAGCCGGGGGGCAGACATTGCTGGCGGCAGAGGCCGAGCAGACGCTGGTGCTGCGCCGGGCTGAGCAGGCTGAAGGCAATCGCCAGGTACAGACCGCCGGAGACCGGACGCGCGGCAGCCAGTTGCTCATCCAGCAGATCAAGGGCCAGTTGGTTGAGGGTGACGCCTTGGCGCTGGCTCAGGCCGAGCAGGCGGCTCACGTCCAGCCCCATGCCGAGCGCTTTGAGCACCAGCTGGTGGAACGCCCGCTCCGGGTAGTGACGGGACGGGTAGAGGGTGTCGAGGGCGAGGGCGGCGAACACCTGGCTGTTGCTGGTGCGCCCGGCCTGCAAGGCCAGCTCCAAGCACGCGCCACGGCTGTCGAGCCAGTCCAGGGCCTTGAGCAGGGCGACCTTTTCCTGGTCGTCGCCCCACAGGAACAACTGGCGCAGCAAAGGCAGCTGCCCGGCCTGGGGTTGCTGCTTGAGGACCTGCGCCAGCAGCAGCGCGCGCGCCACTTGCAGCTGGCTCCAGCCCTTATCATCGTGCATGGCCCGGTCGCCGATCCGGCGCTTGCACTGGCTGCTCAGCAGGGCGGCGGTGTTGGCGTCCGGCGACTGCCCGAGGCGCGTCTGCGCCTGGTGCCACCACTGCAACTCGGCCTGATCGAGTTGCGCGATCAAGGCCCGCTGCCGTTCGGCCAGGCAGTCGTGGCTCATGTCCAGCGCCGCCGTTGGCGACGAAGCGATATGACTGTTCATGTCGGTTTGATCCAGCGTTGGAGGTGTGGAAGCAGGAAGAACACCAGGACGCACAGCAGGCTGCCCAAGGGCTGGTCGGCCACAGCCAGGACCAGGGCATCGAACAGCGGCAGGGCCGCCAACCCCGCGCCGATAAAGGCGCGTACTTGTCGGCGCCGCGGATCGGCGAGGTGCAGCCAGTAGTGCCAGCCCAACCAGCCCAGCCATAGCAGCAACACCGGCCAGAACCACAGGGTGTCGGCGTAGGCCGCCAGGGCCAGCGGGCTGAGCATCAGCAGCAGGGGCAGGCGGCTGAGCAACTGGTTGAGGTGTTCCTGGCGCGCCAGGTAGGTCAGGCCGCTGATGTACACGCCCAGTAGGATCGCGCACAGCCAGATGGGCTGCGCCGGCACCGCCAGGCTGGCTGCCGCGGTGAGGTACAGGGCGGAGCGGCACGCGCCCATCAACCAGACGCTGTGGACATGGGTCTTGTGCAGCAGGTTGTAGCCGAGAATGCAGCCCACCAGCAGGGTGACGCTGCCCAGCAGCCAGTGCGGCTGTTCGACCAGGCGGCTCAGGCCAAGCGCGGCGGTTGCGGCCAGCAGCAGCAACCCGTAGATGCCCTGGCGCACCTGCCGTCGGCTGACCAGCCCCAGGGTGATGGGGCGGGCGTTGCTGTGCTGTTGGTCCCAATCGGCGTCCAGCAGGTCGTTCAGCAGCATGCCGGCCAGGTACAGCAGCGACAGCATGGCCAGCAGCAGGAGCCACACAAGCGACGAGGGTGGCGCCAGGGCGCTCGCACTGCTGGCCAGCAGGGCGGCGGCCAGGGTATTGGTCCACACTGTGGGCAGGTTAGAGACCCGGCCAACGGTCATCCAGGTTTTCAGGTCCGGCGCGATCTGGCTCATTGCGCGCAGCCCTCGCCCAAGGTGAGGGGCGCGTGCTGGCTGACCAACCGCAGCAGCGCCTGTTCCATCAGGGCGTCATCGATCTCGTGCAGGTCGACCGATGTGCCGATGCAGCTGAGCATGGGGATGGACAGCTGCCCGCCCAGGTGCTGGCGAAACTCCTCCAGCCCGAGCAACACCCGCGAACGCCCATGCGCATCTTTCAGGCTCAGCTCCGGTGGGCACAGGTTGAAGCCAAGCCTGAGCAACAGGCTGATGACGCGCTCGCTGTCGGCATCGCTCAACAGACCCAGGGCATTGGCATAGAGCCCGTCGAGGGCCATGCCCACCGCCACCGCTTCACCGTGGCGCAGGCGGTGCTGGCTGAGGTTTTCCAGCTTGTGCGCCGCCCAGTGGCCGTAGTCCAGGGGACGCCCGTTACCGCGTTCGAAGGGGTCGCCAGCGCCGGTGATGTGCCCCAGGTGCAGCTCGGCGCAACGGCGGATGGCGTAACGACTGGCCGGATGATCGAAGTGGGCGAGGGCGTCGGCCTCCTGCTCTATCCACTCGAAGAAGGCGCGGTCCTTGATCAGCGCCACCTTGACCGCCTCGGCCAGGCCGGCGATGCGGTCGCGGTGGGCAAGCGTGGTGAGCAGCTGGAAGTCATTGATCACCGCGCTGGCGGGGTAGAAGGCGCCGAGCAGGTTCTTCTGGCCGAAAGCGTTGATGCCGTTCTTCACGCCGATGCCCGCGTCGTTCTGTGCCAGTACCGTACTGGGGATACGGATCAGGCGCATGCCCCGGTGAAAGGTGGCGCAGGCGTAGCCCACCGCGTCCAGCACGGCGCCGCCGCCCAGGGCCAGGACAAAGCAATGGCGGTCCAGCCCATGGCTCAGCATGTCGCTGTACAGCTGTTGCAGTACCTGTGCGTCCTTGCTCAGCTCACCGGCCGGCACGGCGATGGGCGCGGCTTTCAGGTTCAGGTCCGCGTCATGGGCGGCAAAGTAGGCGTCGATCTGGCCCGGCAGGTGCGGTGCGCAACGCAGCAGCTGTTCGTCGGCGAAGACCAGCACCATTACCCGACCACGCTGCTGTGCGGTGAGCTGGCGATGCAGGCAGGTGTTGAGCGGATCGAACAGGTGCTCGGTGAACACCACGGGGTAGTCGTAACTAACCGTGAAACGCCCGCGCAGTGGTTCACCCTTGCGCAAGGCCTTGAACAGGCTGTACCCGGCGATGAACAGCGCGGGCAGGACCATGCCGGCGAGCAGGGTCACCAGCAGCGCGTTCTGCGCGACCAGGAAGGTGCCGATAGCGCTGTAGGCCAGTGCCAGGCCGGCATTGGCCAAGGTGGTGACCAGGATGAAGGCGCGCAACGGATAGCGCTGCATGCCGGCCGCCACCACCGAGGTTTCCGCCAGCACCGGCACGCCGCGCAGGCAGATCAACGACAGCGTGCCCAGCCGATACGCCAGTTGCCCCGGCTGGCGCTGGTGCAGGCCCAGGCGGCTGGACAGCAGGCGAAAATACCCGGCCCCCAGCGCATACCCCAGCCCGGCACCCAGGCACAGACCGATGAAGATCGCCAGGTAGCCGCCAACGCTGCCAAGCGACGCCACCGCAAGCAGCGCGACCATGCTCGACGGCACCGGTAGCACCACGTCCAGCGCCAGCAAGCCGATCAACAGCAACGCCAGGGTAAGCATCTGGGCGGGGGTCGAAGGCAGCAAGTGTTCTAGGTGGGAGAGGAAGTTCTGGATCTGTTGCTCGAATAACACAAAGCTGGCGATCACCAGGCCTGAGAAGCACAGTACTGACAACCAGAAATGTTTGCCCGGCCCTCTTTGCGAGAGCGCACGATACCCGCGGCTGCGCTTCATCAAGCGTCCCTCTTGTTGTTTGACTGATTTCCGTTTCAGCAATCTAACGTCACGCCCCATGGGCGCGAGGATATGGACTCCTCTGAATTTAATGGCCGGGGAGTTGTAGTTAGGATGTTGGCGAAGACAAACACAAAACTAGTCGGCCGCTTCGCTTTTGCAAGTAAATGTGAAGCGAAGGGTTAGATGAAACACGTGATTTTTATGCGCGCATTAGAATGCTTGCGAATTATTATTCGTGACTATAGATAAGTGATTAATCTTGGTGTTCGTATGATTTGGCTGGCGAATGATAATCAATTAACTTTAGCGTTATCCTTCGGCTTGCAAGTTCGTAGTTGAAGTCAAAGTTAGGTAGTCTTCTAACTATTGCGCAGCTATTTAGAATGACGAGTGCCGAGTGAAGGCGCTTTCCTCACCGCATTGATACAACCCGGACAACAAACTACTGCCCCGGCTGACGGGGCGGTTCGTGTTGTCCGCGCAGCGACGGTAATCTTGGCACATTTGCTCGTGGAGTACATTTGTGCTCCATGGCTGGCAGGACGCCGCCTCGAGGCTGAGTTGAGGTATTATCCCCACCTCGCCAACGGCAGCCAACGCACCAGACAAAGGATTGCATGCCCGTCACCCCGTCCCTGCGTCACCTGTGCTTCTGTATCGTGCTCGGAGCGCTCGCCGGCTGCCGGCCAGAACCCGCACCGCCCCTCGACCAGCAGCTCTATATCTGGCAACGCCAATGGCAACCCGTCCACGAGCAGGCCCTGGCGGACAGCCGCGCCGACTTTTCGACCTTGCGCGTGCTGGCATTGCAAGCGCAGCCCAAGGCCGGGTGGAGCAGGGCGCTGGTCGACCTGCCACAGCTCAAGGCCGATGGCCGGCCGGTGATCGCGGTGGTGCGCCTGGACGGCCAGCTGCCGGCGCTCGACCTGCAGGAGGCAGGCCCACAGATGGCGCGCCTGCTGGCGGACTGGCAGGCCGTGGGTGTGCCCTTGGATGGGTTGGAGATCGACCATGACAGTGGCAGCGCTCGCCTTGCAGACTATGGCGAATTTCTCCTGCAGCTGCGCGAACAACTGCCACCTGGCCTGAAGCTGAGCATTACCGCATTGCCCGCCTGGCTCGGCAGCCCGCACCTGCCGTCGCTGTTGCAGGTGGTGGACAGCAGTGTGTTGCAGGTGCACGCAGTGAGCGACCCGCGTCGCGGCCTGTTCGATCCGGCACAGGCCAGGCAATGGGCCGAACGCTGGAGTCGCGTCGGCGACAAGCCGTTCTACCTGGCCTTGCCCGCCTATGGCGTCGCGTTGCTGCCCGACACCGGCGGCGCGCCCGTTGTGGAAAGCGAAACGCCCTTGAACCGTGGTGGCGAACGCCGCGAACTGCTGGCCGATCCACAGCAATTGGCGGACCTGGGCAGACAATTGCGCAACCAGCCACCTGCGCACCTGGCCGGGCTGATCTGGTTCCGCCTGCCGTTGCCCGGCGACCGCCGCGCCTGGAGCCTGACCACCTTGAGCGCGGTGGCGCGGGGCGATGCGCTCGCCAGCCAATGGCGGGTCGAGCTGTCCGGGCAGGCGGGGCTGCGCGACATCACTCTGGTCAATGTCGGCAATCTCGACCTGCCGATGCCTGCGCGGGTAGAGCTGGACGTCGAATCCTGTGACGCCGCCGACGGGCTCAACGGCTACCGCTTGCAGCAATCCCCGCGACACCTCACTTTCAACCGCCAGTCCAGCGCGCGTCTCGCCGCTGGCGGCCGGCGCATCCTCGGCTGGGCGCGCTGCCATGGAATCGATCAAGGAGCATGGAATGTCTACCCGTAACTGGCCCCGGCGCCTGCTGTGCCTGTCCCTGAGCGTGCCGGCCGTTCCGGCGCTGGCCTGTGGCCCGGACTTCCCGATGCAGTTGCTCGGCGACCGAGCGCACACCCTGGCCGAGTTGCCGGAGGGCAATTTCGGCTTCGAGGTGAATCGCCTCGGCGAGCAGATTGCAGGCCTCAAGCCCGCCACCGATGCGACCCTGACGCCTTACTGGGACAGTGACGATAACGACCGACCTTACCGTGAGCAGCGCAGCCGTATCGAGGCAAGCGAGCTACCGCAATCGCTGCGCGAGAAGGTCGCGCAACTGCGGGCCCTGGCGGATCCGCAACAAGTGCTGGAGCAGGGCGCCGAACTGCCGGATGAACTGCGCCTGTACATTGCCGGCGCAGTGGCTTTCGACACCAACGACCACGCCCTGGCGGCGGATTATTTCGCCAAGGTGCTGGCCCTGCCAGCTGAACAACGCAAGCTGCGCAGCACCTGGGCGGCCTACTCGCTGGGGCGGGCCTTGATGGCCCGGAGCTTCGAGGCCAGTGATGATCCGCAACAGACCCCGCAGGCCTTGCAAGCCCAGGCGCGCGAGGCTTTCCAGCAAGCCCGCGCGCTCAGCGCCGAAGGCTTCAGCGACCCATTGGAACTGGGGGTTGCCAGCCTTGGCGAGGAGGCCCGCCTGGCCAAGCTCGCTGGCGACTGGAACAGCGCCATTCGCTTGTATGCCAGCCAGAGCCGTCTGGGCTCGGGCAGCGGCTACAGCTCGCTCAGGCAGCTTGCCAACGAACTGGTGAGCCTGCCGGATGAACAGCTGAAGACGCAGTTGGCACAACCGATGCCACGCAAGCTGCTCACCGCCTATCTGCTCAGCCATGTCGGTTGGGACTACGACGGCCAGCCGACAACCCAGGCCCGGCGCCTGCCCGCGTTGCTGCAGGCCAGTGTCGGCGACCAGCTGGAAGACGCCGACCGCTTGGCTGCGTTGACCTATCAGCAAGGCAACTATGCCGCGACCAGGAGCTATCTGCAGCAGGCTGGCGATACCGGCCTTGCCTGGTGGCTGCGCGCCAAGCTGGCCCTGCGCGATGGCGACAAGGCCCAGGCCGCCGCTGCCTACGCCAAGGCCGCCGCCGCGTTCCCCCGCGAAGAGTCGTGGGGCTCGAGACAGACGCCCGATTGGGACTACGAAAGCGTGAAGCCCGGCTGCCGGGTCGAAGGCGAGGGCGCGATACTGGCACTGGAGCGCGGCGACTACCTGCAGGCCTTCGACTTGCTGTACCGCAGCCAGGACATCTACTGGCAGGATACGGCCAACGTGGCCGACCGCGTGCTGACCCTGGACGAGCTCAAGGGCTATGTCGACGCCCATGTGCCGGCGCCACCAGCGCCCAAGGTGGAAGAGGGCGGCTATGCACCGCGGCCGGTGGCGACGCAGCTGCGTGAGTTGCTGGGCCGCCGCCTGCTGCGCGAAGGCCGTTACGATGAGGCGCCCGGTTACTTCGCCACGGCCCAGTTGCAGGCCGACGCCAAGGCCTACGGCCAGCACCGCCAGGAGGCCGTCTCGCGCTGGACGCCCACGGGCCGCGCCGAGGCGCTGTTTGCCGCGGCCACCTTGGCACGCGGCGCCGGCATGGAGATCCTCGGCTACGAAATGGCGCCGGACTATGCCTGGCTGGGCGGCAGCTTCAGCCTGGGCAGTGCCACCCTGCAGCCCGGGCCGTTCATCGGTGCCGGCGAGGTGCAGCGCCAGTTGGCGACCGAGGCCAAACCAGACCAACGCTACCACTATCGTTATGTCGCCGCCGACCTGGCCAACCAGGCTGCGGACCAGTTGCCGCGCAGCAGCCAGGCCTTCGCCGCGGTGCTGTGCACGGCGGCGGGCTGGGTGCCGGGCACCGAACAGGAAAGCGCGCTGTACAAGCGTTACGTCCAGCAGGGGCCGTTTGTGCAGTGGGCAGAGGATTTCGGCAACCAGTGCGAAGCGCCCCGCTTCGACCAGGCCAACAAACGCTACGTGACAGAGAAGCTGGATGCCGCGCGGGCGGCATTGCGGCCGTACAAGGCGCAGGTGCTACCGGTGGGGTTGGTGGTGTTGGCGGGGGGGGGCTGGATGTGGTTGCGGCGGCGCAAGGCCAAGGTGTGAAACGAAAAGGGGCGGCCATCAGCCGCCCCCTGACCTTCACTTCTGTGCAGTCTTCACCCCTGCATCCTGCTTTACCGTTTCCTCAAGCGTGAAACGGCCCAACGGGTTCTGCAGGAAATTCTGGATATTGCTGCGCGAAATATTGATGTAAGGGCTGTAGTACAGGTCGATCCAGTGCACGTCCTGCTTGGCGAGCTTCTGCAGGTCCTGGTACATCTGCTTGCGCTTGACCGGGTCGGTTTCCACCCGGGCCGCGGCCACCAGCTCCTTGACCTTGTCGTTGTGGTAGCGGGTCATGTAGTTCTGGTTGGTGTCGTGGCCAAGCACGAAGGTGGTCTTCTGGTCCGGGTCGAGCACGTCGTTGGTCCAGTACATCACCGACAGGTCGTAGTCGCCGTCGACCAGCATCTGCCAGCTCTGGGTCGGGTCTACTTTCTGCAGGTTGGCGGTAATGCCGACATCGGCCAGCTGCTTTTGCACCAGCACGGCGATCTGCTCGTCGGCCTCGTTGCCGGCGTTGACCACGTAGTTGACCTTGAGCCCCTCGGCACCAGCCTTCTTCAGCAGTTCACGGGCCTTGGCCGGGTCGAACGGGCGTTGCGGGTTGTTGGCATTGTGGTACAGCGCACCCTTGGGGATGTACGAGTAGGCCGCCTCGCCATGGCCGAAGGTCACGGTTTCCACCAGCGCCTTCTTGTCGATCGCCAGGTCGATGGCCTCGCGCACCTCGACCTTGCCCAGCAGGCCTTTCTCATGGTTGATGAGCAGGTGGTCCTCGCGGGTCGACGGGTCGATGTGGATGGTCAGGCTCTTGTCTTTCTGCAGCGCGTCGACGCGGGAGAATGGCACGAAGATCGCCGAGTCCAGCTCGCCGGCCTGGACCTTGAGCATGCGCGTGTTGTCATCGGGGATGGAGATCCATTCCACGCCGTCCAGGCTGACCTTGTCGGCTTCCCAGAAGTAGGGGTTCTTTTCCAGGATCACACGGTCGCCGCGCAGCCATTCCTTGACCTTGAACGCGCCGGAGGTCACCGGCTCCTGGGCGTAGGCCTCTTCGCCGATGGCGTCCATGGCCTTTTTCGACAGGATCGACACGTTGGCGGTGGCCAGCTGGGCGAGGAACGGCACCGACTTGTTCTTCAGGGTCACCACCAGGGTGCGGTCATCCGGCGCCTCGGCCTTGTCGATGATCTTGTAGGAGTCGGCCCACAGCGAGCCGGGGTTGTCGCGGATGCGCAGCAGGGAGAACGCCGCATCGCTGGCAGTCAGCGGCGAGCCGTCGGAGAACTTGGCGTCGCGAACCTTGAAGGTGTAGGTCAGGCCGTCGTCGGAGACCTTCCAGCTTTCGGCCAGGCCCGGCAGCAGCTTGGTGCCGCTGTTATCGACACGCACCAGCACGTCGTAGACGTTGGCGAAGACCCAGCTGTCGCGGTTCTGCGCGCTCTTGATCGGGTCGAAGGTGGTGCTCTCCTCGCGGCAGCCGATGGTCAGCACGCCGGCGGCCTGGGCCATGCCGCCGGCCAGGGTGCTGGCAGCCAGCACGGCGGCGGTGAGTAACTTCAATGCGGTGGGTTTCATGCTCAAGCTCCGTTTGATGGTCATGTGGGGTGGGTCAACACGGCAGTCGCGGGTGGACGCAGGCATGGTGCCGGTTGCCCTCTGCGTGGCTGGGGGGAATGTCTGCGCCGCACTGGGGCAGCGCGTGTCGGCAACGTGGGTGAAAGGCGCAGCCGGACGGCGGCTGCAGCGGGCTCGGCGGCTCGCCGGCCAGCGGGTGCTGCGGCAGGCGCCGGGCCGGGTCGATGTCGGCGATGGACTGTACCAGCGCGGTGGTGTAGGGATGGCGCGGGTCGTCGAAGACCTCGGCCACCGGGCCTTCCTCGACGATCCGCCCCAGGTACATCACCGCCACCCGGTCGCACAGGTGGCGTACCACACCCAGGTCGTGGGTGATGAACAGCAGGGCCAGGCCCATGCGCTGGCGCAGTTCCAGCAGCAGGTTGATGATCTGCCCCTGGATCGACACATCGAGGGCGGCAACGCACTCGTCGGCGACGATTAGCCGGGGCTCGACGGCCAGCGCCCGGGCGATACCGACCCGCTGGCACTGGCCGCCACTGAGCGAACCGGGCTTGCGCTCGGCGAGCTCCGCGCGCAGGCCGACCAGGCCGAGCAGTTCGGCGACCCGGGCGGGGATCTGCGCGGCGGGCACCTTGCGCTGCACCTGCAGCACCTCGGCGAGGATCTGGCCGATGCGCTGGCGTGGATTGAGCGCGCTGTACGGGTCCTGGAAGATCATCGCGGTCTCGCGGCGCAGGCGCTCGATATCCACGCGGTTGCCCTGGTGCATGTCGCTGCCGTCGAACAGCACCTGGCCGCTGCTGGCCGGGGTCAGCTGCAGGATGGCCCGGGCCAGGGTGCTCTTGCCGCAGCCCGACTCGCCCACCAGGCCCAGGGCCTCGCCGGCGGCGAGGCTCAGTGAAGCGCCGTTGACGGCGTTGACCTTGCGTGGACGCAGGTTCAACAGGCCGCCGCCCGGGGCGGGGAACTGCACATGCAGGTCGTTGACCTGCAACAGCGTGGTCATGACAGGCCTCCGGCCAGCAGCGGGGTATGGCAGGCCAGACGATGCCCGGGGCCGATCACGCGCAGTTCCGGCAATTGTGCCCGGCAGTCAGGCGTAGCCTGGGGGCAGCGCGGCTCGAATCGGCACCCTGCGGGCAGGGCGTCGAGCAGCGGCGGTTGCCCGGCAATGGTGTTCATCAGCCCCGTGTGCCGCCGCGCCGCGGGGTGGCAGGCCAGCAGCCCGGCGCTGTAGGGATGGCGCGGCTGGCTGAGCAGGGCCTGCTTGGCGCCATGTTCACACAGGCGCCCGGCATACATCACGGCGATGCTGTCGCAGGTCTGCGCCACCACACCCAGGTCATGGCTGATCAGGATCATCGACAGGCCGCGGCGGTCGCGCAGCTCCAGCAGCAGCCGCAGGATCTGCGCCTGCACGGTCACATCCAGCGCCGTGGTCGGTTCGTCGGCGATCAGCACCTTGGGGTTGCAGCCCAGGGCCACGGCGATCATCGCCCGTTGCCGCATGCCGCCGGAGAACTCGTGGGGATAGCTGTCGACCCGGGTTTTCGGGTCGGGGATGCCGACCTGGCGCAGCACCTCGATGGCCTCGGCCCGTGCCTCGCGACGCGAGGCGCCCTGGTGCAGGCGGATGCCTTCGGCGATCTGCGCGCCGATGCGCATGAGTGGGTCGAGGTGGCTGGTGGGGTTCTGGAAGATCATGCCCAGCTCGCGGCCGCGCATACGGCGCATGCCGGCTTCGTCCAGGCGCAGCAGGTCGTTGCTGGCCAGGCGCACGGCCTGGCCTTCGAGGCGCAGGTTCGGTGACGGCAGCAGGCGCATCAGGGCACGACAGGCCAGGGTCTTGCCCGAACCGCTTTCGCCCACCAGGCCGAGGATCTCGCCCTCGCCGAGGTCGAAGGACAGGCGATCGACCAGGGTGATATCGCGTTGGCCGGCGCGGGCGATGACGCTCAGTTCGCGAACCTGAAGCAGGGCAGTGCTCATGTGCGGTCTCCCAGAAGCTCGGCGACGCCGTCGGCCAGCAGGCTGAAGCCCATGGCCAGGGTCACCACCGCCAGGCCCGGGAAGGTGCAGATCCACCAGGCGCTGGTGATGAAACTCTGTCCCTCGGCCACCATGGTGCCCCACTCAGGGGTGGGCGGCTGCACGCCAAGGCCCAGGTAGCTGACGGCCGCGCCATTGAGCAGCACCAGCACCGCGTCCGACATGCAGAACACCACCGAACCGAACAGAGCGTTGGGCAGCAGGTGGCCGAACAGCACACGTCGGTGGCTGAACCCCAGGCTCCTGGCTGCCAGGGCGAAATCGCCTTGCTTGAGCACCAGGATCTGCGAGCGGATCAACCGCGCATAGGACACCCAGCCGACCAGGGCCATGGCGATGTAGAAGCTGCCCAGACCCGGGCCGAGGATGGCCATGATCGCCAGCATCAGCACCAGGAACGGGAAGGCCAGGACGATATCGACCAGGCGCATGCAGACGTTGTCCAGCAAACCGCCAACATAGCCGGAAACCGCGCCGATGCAGGTGCCGAGCAGGAACGGGAAGATCACCCCGATCAGCGCCATCTGCAGGTCGATGCGCGCGCCCCAGATCACTCGCGAAAGGATGTCGCGACCAAAGTTGTCGGTGCCGAAGGGGTGGGCCAGGCTGGGCGCGGCCAGCCGCAGGTCGGCATCCTGTGCCAGCGGGTCGAAGGGTGCTATCCACGGTGCGCACAGGGCCAGCAGGCACCAGCCGAGGACGATCGCCAGGCCGCAGTACAGCGTCAGGCGGCCATTGCCCAAGTGCCAGGCCAGGCGCCAGCGCAGCGCCAGTGCGGGGCTCTGGCTCATTGGATGTTCACTCGCGGGTCGAGGGCGGTGGTCACCACGTCGGCGATGAAGTTCACCGCCACCGTGGCGCAGGCCAGTACCATGGCCACACCCTGGACCACCATATAGTCGCGGGTGAAGATGCCGCGCACCAGCAGCTGGCCGACGCCGGGCAGCGAGAACAGGCTCTCGATCACCACGGTGCCGCTGATCAGCCAGCCGATGTTGACCGCCAGCAGGTTGATGGTGGGCAGCATGGCGTTGGGCAGAACGTGTCGGCGCAGAATCGCGCCTTCGCCCAGGCCGCGGGCGCGTGCGGCAGTGACGTGGTCGGCCTGCAGCTCAAGGAGAATGCTCGCGCGCAGGTTGCGCACCAGTACCGCCGAGAGCGCCAGGGCGATGGTCAGGCACGGCAATACCAGGTGGTGCAGTTTGTCTGGCCAGGTGCGGCCATAGCCGGACACCGGGAACAGCCCCCAGTGCACGCTGAACAGCAGGATCAGCATCAGCCCCAGCCAGAAGGCCGGCAGGCCGAGCCCGGCGGTGGTGAACAGACGGATCAGGTTGTCGGTCCAGCCGCCCTTGTGGCGGGCGGCGAGGGTGGCCAGCGGCACGGCGATCAGCAACGCCAGCAGCACGCTGCCCAGCACCAGCAACAAGGTGGGCTCGATGCGCCCGGCGATCAGGGGCAGGGCATCGACCTTGTACAGCAATGACTTGCCCAGGTCGCCGTTGAGCAGGTTCTTCAGGAAGTACAGGTACTGCACCCAGATCGGCTCATCGAGGCCGAACTGGGCGCGAATCTTCGCGATCGCGTCCGGCGTGCTGCGCGCGCCGAGCAGCACCCGCGCCGGGTCGCCGGGGATCGAGCGCACCAGCACGAAGGTGATGATGCTGATGCCCAGCAGCACCGGCAGCAACTGCAACGGGCGAACAAGGACGAACCGGTAACGTGCCAGGTTCATCGATCAACCCCGGTTGCGCTGCAGGAAGTCCAGCAACACCGGGAAATAGGCCTGGGGTTCTTCGTAGAACGGCATGTGGCTGCTATTAGGGAACACGTGCAGCTCGGCGCGGCCGTGCAGGGCCAGGTTCATGCGCATGGCGCAGGCGGGGGTCAGTTCGTCGTGCTGGCCGGTGGTGATCAGCACCGGCATGCGGAACTCGCCCATCTGTTCTAGGCGATTCCAGTCCTTGAGGTTGCCGATATAAAGGAACTCGTTGGGGCCCTGCATGGTGCTGTACGGGCCCATGTTCCAGTCGCCCAGCGAGCGCTGGATCGGTGCGGGCCACTGCTCGAGGCGGCAGACATGGCGGTAGTTGAGCAGGGTGATGGCCGCCTGGTACTGGGGATGGTCGAGGGTGCCCAGGGCCTCGTGGCGCTGCATCATCGCCACGGTCTCGCTGCCCAGCGCGCCGCGCAGGCGTTCAAGCTCGGTGATCAGGTGCGGAATGTCGCCGACGGTGTTTTCGAGAATCAGACTTTTCAGCGACTGCGGGTGATGAATGGCGTACTCGATTGCCAGCCAGCCGCCCCAGGAATGCCCAAGCATGTGCACGCGCCCCAGGTCCAGGGCCTGGCGCACGCGTTCGACTTCGGCCACGTAGCGGGTGATGTTCCACAGGCTGTCGTCATCCGGGCGGTCGGAGGCGCCGGTGCCCAGCTGGTCGAAGGCGACCACGCGGATACCCTTGTCCTTGAGCCAGGCATGGGCGTCGCGCAGGTAGTCGCAAGGCAGCCCCGGCCCGCCATTGAGGCACAGCAGCACCTCGTCCCCTTCGCCAAAGCTGTACACCACGACGTTGTGGCCATCGACCTCTACATCGAACCGCTGGTCAGGTTGCATCTCACGCCACATCGCTACTCTCCTGTTGGCCATGGCTTGGGGCTATAACTAGCGCAGGAGAATTCGTCGCCTACAAGCTAGTGTTTCCTATAGGTTTTGTATGGCAGTCCCGCGCCAAGCCGTGGCATTCTACGTGCCGGACTTCAAGTTGGAAATCCACAAGGAACACAGGGAGTGTCAGGTATGCAGGCCAAGGTGGCTGAACTCAATTCGCGTCTGGCGTCAGGCAGCAGCCTGGACGAACAGATGGACAGCGTCGCCGACCTGGCGGCGCAACTGGGCTTCGACGCCCTGGTGTATGACTACAGCCCAGTACCGCTGGACCACACAGGCGAGCTGATCACCCCGTCCGTGGTCAGGCTGCGCCAGACCCCGAAGGACTGGCAGGACCTGTGGTGCTCCGAAGGCTTCTACCAGATCGACCCGGTGCAGCAGGTGGCCGTGTCCTCCATCGCCCCCTTCGTCTGGTCGTACCTGCCCAAGGGCGAGACCGTCCTGCAGCGCTTGATCGACAGGCGCCATGCCCCGGTGGTTGGCTACTTGCACGATGCGCAACTGACCTGCGGGGTAACCGTACCCATCCACCTGCCGCGCGGCGGCCTGGCGACCCTGACCGGCCTGCGCCCCCAGGCCAGCCAGCGCGACCTGGACGACGCCCGGGAACACCTTGCCGATTTCAGCCTGATCGCCCATGCCCTGCAGGAAGCTGCCTATCCCTTGCTGGCCAAGGAATCCGCCACCCGCGCCATCCGCCTGACCCGTCGCGAGGCCGAGTGCCTGCGCTGGGCCGCCGAGGGCCTGACGGCGGGGGAGATCGCCGACAAGCTCAACCGCTCGCTGGCGACGATTTCCCTGCACCTGACCTCGGCCATGCACAAGCTGGGGGCGAAGAACCGCGTCCAGGCGGTCGCCCGGGCGGTGCATTACCGCCTGCTCGACCCGTGAAAGGTGCAAAAAAAACCGAAAACCTAGTGAACTCTCTAGTTATGCCGCGTTGCGCGCAGGGTTATCGTGTGTTCCATGATTCACATGGAGCCGGATGAAATGGAACTCACCCAATCGCGTGAAGGTTTTGCCCCCTTTGGCGACTACCAGACCTGGTACCGCGTCACCGGCGACCTGGCCTGTGGCCGCACCCCGCTGGTCATCCTGCACGGCGGCCCGGGCTGCACCTACGACTATGTCGATGCCTATAAAGATGTCGCCGCTGGTGGCTACCCGGTCATCCACTACGACCAACTGGGCAACGGCCGTTCGACCCACCTGCCGCAGATGCCGCCGTCGTTCTGGACGGTGAAGCTGTTCCTGGATGAGCTCGACAACCTGCTCGAGCACCTGGGCATCAGCGAGCGCTACGCACTGCTGGGCCAGTCCTGGGGCGGCATGCTCGCCAGCGAACACGCGGTGCGTCAGCCCAGGGGCTTGCGCTGCCTGGTGATCGCCAACTCGCCGGCCGACATGCGCACCTGGGTGCGCGAGGCCAACCGCCTGCGCGAGGAACTGCCCGAGGACGTCCAGGAAACCCTGTTGCGCCACGAAGCCGTGGGCGACTACACCGCAGCCGACTACATCGCCGCTACCCAGGTGTTCTACGACCGCCACGTGTGCCGGCTCAAGCCCTGGCCGGAAGAGGTGGCACGCACTTTTGCCCAGGTGGAGGCCGATCCGACCGTGTACCACGCGATGACCGGGCCCAACGAATTTCACATCATCGGCAGCACCAAGGACTGGACCATCGTCGACCGCCTGCCGCGGATCAACGTGCCGAGCCTGCTGATCTCCGGGCGCTACGACGAGGCGACGCCGCTGGTGGTCAAGCCGTACCTGGACCTGATCCCCGGTATCCGCTGGGCGTTGTTCGAGAACTCCAGCCACATGCCGCATGTGGAAGAACGGGTGGCGTGCATGGGCACGGTGGTCAAGTTCCTCGACGAGAGTCTGTAGCCTTCAACGGCCGCCCGCCGGCCGACAGTTTCCCTTCCTCAGGCCTGTCCGGGTTCAACCTGGCGGGCCTGAGTTTTATCTCCTCCCAAGTGACGAGCACCATCACGTTCCCACGCGGTGATTAACAACCCAACGCCCCAGCGCTATCCTTAACCCAGTTCCCCAAGGAACCTCACCATGCGCCGGCTGCTACTGCTGTTACTGATCACCGTCATCCCAGGCTGCCAAACCCCACTGCCAGCCGCCAACCCGCAGATGGCCTGGGTCGACCTGTCGCTGCCATTCCCCAATGACCGCGTCCTGCTGGCCGAACGCCTGGACAAGCAACACCTGGATGAAGGCCGTTTCTTCCAGGTCAGCCCCGGCAGCCACGAACTGATCGTGCGCTTCGACTATGAAACGAACGGTGGGGGAGGCATGAGCATGCTGGGTGGCACCACCGTCCGCCAATGCTACCTCACCCTCGAATACGCCCATTTCCAGGCTGGTCAGCGCTATGTCCTGGAAGCCCGCTCCATGGCCCTGACACCCGAGGCGAGGCTGTACAATGCCGCCCGGGAAATCGTCGCAGAGGTCAGTGAGTTCTACTGCCTGATGTGACCGAGCCCGGTTCATTGACTGTTCGTGAAGGAATTCAACCGTTGTGTGAAGCATGAGTCGTTCGCTGTTCATTTCCCTGGATGGCCCCAAGGGCACCGGCAAGACCACGCTCCTGGAAGCCGTCACGCAAGCGCTGAGGGCGGAAAACAGGAAGGTGATCCGCATCAGCGAGAAGAAAAGCGATCCCTACCGGGGCGAAACCATGGTCCTGGTCAACCAGTTCGTCAGGAAACCCTGCCGGGACCTGGAGATGAAGGTTTGTGAGCGCCTGGCGGACAGCCGTGCCTGGATTTCCCGGCACGTGCTGGCCAAGCAGCCGACGGACAGCATCATCCTGATCGATCGCTGGTACCCGTCCGATGCGGCGTTTCGCCGGCTGGTGCCGTTTGCCGAGATCCTGCGGTTGAACATCGAACGCAACGTGCGGGTGCCGGACTTGCATGTGGGCGTTGTCACCGACCCTGAAGTCTCGTGGAGGAGGGCAGCGGCGCGGTCGCGAGGATTGAGCAGCACTGTGATGCACGCGCTGGAGGAGCATGTCGCTTGCACCCAAGCGTTCGAGCGAGTGGTTGCCGATCAAGGGTGGGTTTTATGTCGCAACGAAGGAACGCTTGAAGAGGCAACGCAGGCGTTGGTATCAGAGATCCGTAGCCTGTTTGATTAACCTGCTCGACAAGTGCCTTCTTTCGTATGCTCGAGCCACTGCTCATAGGTAATGCGGCTGATGTGTTCTGTCCGGTAGTCCTGGAGGAACGGGTTGTACTTGTTCTCTTCAGTATGGTGATGGCGGAAACCACACTTCGACTGCGCGACAAAGGACTGACTGTTGTTGGCAAAGTAACCACACCACAGCGCTTTGAGCTTCAGGGTTTCGAAGGCGTGTCGCATCACTTCCCGCACAGCTTCGGGAATCAGGCCCTGGCCCCAGTACGGTACTCCGATCCAGTAGGCGATTTCGCCTTCCTGCGCACTGATTTCGAAGTTGCTATCGCCACCGATAAGGATACCGACGCATCCTACCGCACGGCGATTTTCCCTGAACTCGACAGCATAGACCTCAGGGTGATTGAAGACCGTGCGAATGATCTCGGCACTGTTTTCCACACTGGTGTGCCGGGGCCAACCGGCGATGGGACCGACTCGCTGGTCCTTGGCGAATTCGTACAGATCCGCAGCGTCGGTGTCTCGCCAAGGGCGCAGCAGCAGTCGGGTTGTTTCCAGGCTCATCTCATGTCCTCAGTTGGCTGATCAGGTGGGGAACAGGGTAGGGAGGAAGACAGGTTCGGTATACATCAGTACCTCGGTGATTTCGGTACTTTTCGAAACTAGAAGGCCAATGGGTGATAAGATTCATCCCGTTTCAGGTCCTGGCATCTAGAGGCTATGCAGCATATTCCGCAACTTTTTACTGCTGACGACCTACCGCGCATGGGTGATACCACCCTGACCGAAGGGCTGGGAGTGCCACTCTCCTTCGGCCACACCTATCTGACGCTGCTGGTCTGCCTGTCCGGGAGCGCCCGCTTCACGCTCAACTTCAAGGAACATGTGGTCCGGCGCGGTGATGTGCTGCTGCTGGCCGAAGACACCATTGCCTTGCTCAAACGTCGCTCACGCGGATTCAAGGTATTTTTTTGCCTGATGCCAAAGGGTTTCGCTGCGGAGGTCGCCTACCAACTGCCCAACCCCCTGTTCATCTTCTTGCATGAACATCCACATTGCGTCCCGGACAGTGACGACAGGCCGTTGATAGAAGGATGGCTGGCGCAGATGCGGGATATCGTGAAGTGCTGCCCGACTTACCGGCACGTCATGCTGCGCAACCAACTGCAGAATCTTTTCCTGAAAATTGCCGAGCAGCTTCCAGCTACATACAAAGGCAGCAGGGCGTTCAGCCGCAAGGAAATGCTCAGTTGGCAATTTTGGGACTTGATCGGCAAGCACTGCACCAGGCACCGGGATGTGAAGTTCTATGCCGACGCGCTGAGCATCACGCCGTTCTACCTGTCACAGCTGACCAAAGCGTTTTTCAACGACACCGCCAAAGGCCTGATAGATCGCCAGGTGACCCAGGAAATCAAGGCGCTGCTTTCCTACAGCAATCTGGCGATCGGCCAGATCGCCGACGAGCTGAACTTTGTCGATGCCTCCTACCTGTGCCGCTACTTCAAGCGGCAAACCGGTGTTTCGCTTTCTCGCTATCGCCTCCAAGGGCAGCAGGAAGCGGGGCAGGCGTGAACCGCTTTTCGATAAACAAAGGCGTCTCGGTAGATTAAAGCCTGATGAGCGCCAGCATGTCTTCGCCGTCTGGGGCCATGCCGACCTCTTCGAAGCCAAAGCTGGAATAAAATCTTTTCGCCACGGGATTACCAGGGTTGTAGCAGATTTCAATTTCTTCCAGGCCAGGGGCTCGCTTGATTTCTTGAAGTGCCAGGCCTAGTGCTATCCTGCCGATGGATTTTTGTTGGTGCTTCTTGTCAACCATAAACCGCCAGATGGATATTTTATGGGGTGACGCCTGAACCCACATGAAAAAGCCAACAGGCTCATCGTTGGCGTAAATGGCCCGTACGGAGTATTCAGGGTTGTACGCAGCCTCCACCAGTGACCAGGTATTGCTGGCCACATAGTCTTCTTGCTCGTCTGTGACTTCCAATTCGCAAACGGCTTCATAGTTGTGCTTTGTTATTGTGGCGAGTGATATTTTCACAAAGGCTCTCTGGATTTCAATGGTTTCGAGGGTACTGAAGTACTGCTAACTTCCCGATTAGAGTATTGGAGGTTAACTGGCCGCTACCCTCAAGAACTTGTTTGTAAAAGATTGTCCGGTCCGGATATACCGCTGCCATACGCAAGGCCAAGCCAGGCCAGCCGCCGGCACTTTAAAGAGGCCTGGCGAACCGACCCGGGCCGAGGGCGGCAACCGAAACTACATGTTGTTCGAGCGCAACGATTAGCCCAGGACGTTTTACATGCGTGAAGCGTTCGACCCTCGACAGGCTCTGGACACCCACCTGGCCACCGAACACTTTCTTCGTTTTGCCGAGCAGGCTGACGCGTTGTTGGCGGATCCGTTGCAACTGATCTTCCTTGACCCGCTCCACCGCTGAAAAGCCTGCGAGTCACCAGGGAATTGGCCTGCCATCCCAGGCCCAGAAGGTACCGGTCTGTAACGGTCCATGCCGGCCGACGAGTTCGAGGATGCAACTGGCGGCAAACGCTGGCGAGAACAGTTTGTCGATTGGCACATTGCCCTGGAAGGGGCGCGATAGCGGGGTATCGGTAGTCCCGGGGTGCAGGGCAAGGACTGTTGAAGCGGGATTGAGCCGCTTGAGTTCGATGCTGGCCGTGCGCAACAGCTGGTTGAGCGCAGCCTTGCTCGCGCGATAGCTGTACCACCCGCCGAGGTGGTTGTCTCCGATCGAGCCGACCCGGGCCGACAGGGCGGCGAAGGTGACCGGTTGCTGGCGCAGCAATGGCAGCAGGTGCTTGAGCAGCAGGACAGGGGCAAAGCAGTTGGTGACGAAGCTGGCCTGCAACCCTGCCATGTCCAGTTGCGCCAGCGACTTCTCGGCGCGTGCCGGGGGGGCGTGGAGCAGGCCAAGGGTACTTAAGACCAGGTTCAGTTGCGCACAGCTGACCCGGACCTGCGCTGCCAGTGCTTGCAACGCCTGTTCATTCCGAGCATCGCAGTCGATGCGCATCAACCTGCGGCCATGGGTCAGGGCCAGAGCATCGAGCGGCGTGCTGCAATTTGCCTGGCGCGACACGGCGATTAGCAGGCCCACGTCTTCGCGTGCCAGCAGTTGTTCGCACAGGGCAAGGCCGATGCCTTGGCTGGCGCCGCAGACCAGCACGTTTGCGGGGCTGTGGAGGTTGGTGATGAGGCTCATTCGAGGTACTCCCCTGGCATGGATCGAGCTGCCCTAATTTCTATACAGCATTGGAATTTATCTGTACAAAAATATAATCTTGTACAGAATTTGTTTTCTGTACAGGTTTATCATGACCTTCGCTCTACGATTAGCCTGCTTCTGTCTGCTGTTGACCTCGCTCGCCTCGATCGGCGCGGATTGGCGAGCCACGCTGCCGGCGGCTCAACGACTGGGTGAAGGCGAGTTCACCTGGTTCGGCCTGCGCCTGTACAGCGCCCGCTTGTGGGCAGAGGGCCCGCTGCTGGACTGGGGCCGACCGTTCGCCCTGGAGCTTGCTTACCACCGGTCGTTGTCCCGGGACACCTTGGTCAAGGCCAGCATTGAGGAGATGCGTCGCCTTGGCGCCGGCAGCGTCACGGCACAACAACTCGACGCCTGGACCGGGGAAATGCAAGCGGCATTCGTGGATGTACGTCCCGGTATGCGCATCACGGGGGTGTACCTCCCGCAAGCAGGTTGCCGCTTCTACGTCGATGGCCGGCTGCGCCGTGAAGTGGCCGATGTGGCCTTTGCCCGGGCGTTCTTCGCCATCTGGCTGGATCCGCGCGCCCGGGATCCACAACTGCGCCAGCGCCTGCTCGGCCTGGCCGGCAACGATCGAGGACAATGAACATGTACAAAGCCCTGTTATTGGCCGGGTGCCTGCTGCTGGGCAGCTGTGGCAATGTCGGCGTCGAGCACTATGCCGACGAGCAACCCAAGCTGGACCTGGCGACCTTCTTTTCGCGTCCGGTGCAGGCCTGGGGCATGTTCCAGAAGCGTTCCGGCGAGGTGGTGAAGCGTTTTCACGTGCGTATCGACAGCCGCCGCGATGGCGACCGGTTGATCCTCGACGAGCAGTTTCTCTACAGCGACGGTACCCGACAGCGGCGTACCTGGACGCTGGTGCCCGATGGCCCCGGTCGCTGGCGTGGCACCGCTGGCGACGTGATCGGCGAGGCCCGCGGCGAGGCGGCTGGCAATGCGCTGCGCTGGCGTTACCAGCTGGACCTGCCGGTTGACGGGCGGCACTGGCAGGTGGACCTGGACGACTGGATGTACCTGATGGACGACGACACCCTGATCAACCGCTCGCGCATGAGCAAGCTGGGCGTGGAGATCGGCCAGGTCACCCTGTTCTTCCGCCGCCCGCCGGAGGGCACGCGATGAATCTCAATACACTTTTCGATCAGGTCGGCGCCGGCAAGGTCCGGGCGCTGGAGCTGCTGTCGCTGGAAGGCGGTTTCTACCTCCTGCGGGCCATGGCCGACGCAGGGCCGGTCACGCTGAGCGACGATCACGGGCAGGCCCTGCGCTTTCGCTCCATCACGCAGTTGCGCCAGGTGCTGGCCGGGCTGCCGCCGGTGCCGTGCATGCTGGTCCAGCACGTGGTACACGATGAAATGTGCGGGCAAGGCGACGGCCCCGTCGCGCCGCTGCGGGTGCCGGTGACGCTGGACGAGCAGTGGTAGCCCCGGCGATGCGCCTGGGCCTGGTGCTGGGCGACCAGCTGTCGTTCGAATTGGCGAGTCTCGCCGCGCTGGACCCTGCCCGCGATGCGATCCTGATGGCCGAAGTGGAGGGCGAGGCACGCTACGTGCCGCATCATCCGCAGAAGATCGTGCTTATCTTCAGCGCCATGCGTCATTTCGCCCAGGCGCTGAGGGCGCGTGGCTGGCATGTGCACTACGTCGAACTGGACGCCGACGGCAACAGTGCCAGCATTGCCGGCGAACTGCGTCGCTGGCAGCAGGCCCTGGGCGCCAGCGAGATCCACCTGACCGAGTGCGGTGAGTGGCGCCTGGAACAGACGTTACGGGAGGCAGGGCTACCGTTGGTGTGGCACCGCGACACCCGTTTCCTGTGCTCGCGAGAGGCTTTCGCACGCTGGGCCCAGGGCCGCACCCAGCTGCGCATGGAGCATTTCTACCGCGGCATGCGCAAGCGTTGCGGCCTGCTCCTGGAGCCCGACGGCAGCCCGGCGGGGGGCGCATGGAATTTCGATGACGAAAATCGCAAGCCGTTGGCGCGCGGTCTGCGAGGCCCGTTTCCGGCGCATTTTGAACAGGATGCCATTACCCGTGGCGTGGTGGCCTTGGTTCGCCAGCGTTTCAGCGACCATTACGGCGAACTGGATGGTTTCGACTATCCCGTGACTCATGCCGACGCTCAACAGCTATGGCGTCATTTTCTCGATTTCGGCCTGGCGGCGTTTGGCGACTATCAGGACGCCATGGCTGAAGGCGAGCCCTACCTGTTCCATGCGCGCATCAGCGCGGCGCTGAACATCGGGCTGCTGGACGTGCGCTGCCTGTGCGAGGAGGTGGAAGACGCCTGGCGCCAGGGCCGGGTGCCGCTCAACGCCGCAGAGGGCTTCATTCGCCAGTTGATTGGCTGGCGCGAGTATGTGCGCGGTATCTACTGGCTGCGCATGCCCGAATACGCCGGGCTCAACCGCCTGGGCAACACGCGTGGCCTGCCGGACTTTTACTGGACCGGGCAGACGCGCATGCGCTGCATGGCGCAGGCCATCGGACAGACCTTGCGCCTCGGTTACGCGCATCACATCCAGCGGCTGATGGTCACCGGCAACTTCGCCCTGCTGGCCGGTATCGTGCCCGCCGCGATCTGCCAATGGTACCTGGCCGTGTACATCGACGCGTTCGACTGGGTAGAACTGCCCAACACCCTGGGGATGGTGATGCACGCCGATGGCGGTTACCTGGGTTCCAAACCCTATTGCGCCAGTGGTCGCTACATTCAGCGGATGTCCGATCACTGCAAGGCCTGCAGCTTCAGGGTGGACAAGGCGGTCGGTGAAGACGCTTGCCCATTCAATGCGTTGTACTGGCATTTTCTCATTCGCCACCGCGCCCAGCTTTCAGGCAATCCTCGTCTGGCCTTGGTGTATCGCAGCCTGGACGGCATGGCGCCTGCCCGTCGCGAGGGCGTGTGGCAACGCGGCCAGGCGTTGCTGGCGCGGCTCGATGCCGGCCAGGACTTATGAAGAAGCAGCATCTTCCAAGCAAGGTATGCGCGGCATGCGGCCGGCCTTTCACCTGGCGCAAGCGCTGGGCGCGGTGCTGGGCGCAGGTGCGCTACTGTTCCGAACGCTGCCGCCGCTCAGCGCCGCGCGGCGAGGCGCACCAGCAAGGGCAGGGCCAGGGCCCAGACCGGTACCAGCAGCAAGCCCGTGGCCACGGGCCCCAGGGGCAAGGCGACATCGGCCAGCCCGGCACCGCTCAGGTACGCCAACGGGCCACCCAGCGCGCCGACTGACGCACCGCGCCAAAACGGCCAACCCGCCCAGGCCAGGCTGTGGCGCAAGCCGCTGGCCAGCACCAGCCACAGCAGCGCCAGCCACAATGGCAGTGGCCATGCCTCGAAACGAAAAATCCCAATTGCCCCCAGCAGACCGTCCAGCATGCAACCGGCCAAGGTCACGCGTAACAGTGCGCCGACTTCGGTGCTGCGGGCCGGGCACAGTTTAAGGTGCACGGCCAGCCCCAGCGGCACCAGGAGCAATAGCCAGGGAACCTTGGCGCCCAGCACGCAGGCCCACCAGCCCACCTGCAGCCATAGCGCATTGGCGATCAGCCAGGCGCGGGGCATCGTCATTGCCCGGGCAACGGCGCCCGCCGCGCCTGGGGCGCCGCCCACAGCAGCTGGGCCACGCCGATGGCCCGTTCCTCGAAGCCGCCTTGGCAGTAGCACAGGTAGAACTCCCACAGGCGCTGAAAGGTCTCGTCGTAGCCCAGTGCCGCCAATGTGCCGCGCGCCTGGCGCAGGTTGTCGCGCCAATGCCCCAGGGTGAGTGCGTAGTCGACGCCGAAATCCTCCAGGTGCACGAGGTTGAGCGCGGTGCGACGGCTGGCGGTGTCCAGCAGCACGCTCAGCGAGGGCAGGGCACCGCCGGGGAAGATGTAGCGCTGGATGAAATCCACCGAGCGCCGCGCCTGGGCGTAGCGCTGGTCACGGATGGTGATGGCCTGCAGCAACATCAGCCCGTCGGGCTTGAGCAGTGACGCGCACTGACGGAAGTACACCGGCAAGTAGCGGTGGCCTACCGCTTCGATCATCTCGATGGAGACCAGTTTGTCGAAAGTCCCCGTCAAGTCGCGGTAGTCGTCGCACAACACGGTCACCCGCTGCTCCAGCCCCAGGTCCTTCACCCGTTGCAGGGTATAGGTGTACTGCGCGTGCGACAGGGTCGTGGTGGTCACCCGGCAGCCGTGGCGGGTGGCGGCGTGGATCGCCAGGCTGCCCCAGCCGCAGCCGATTTCCAGCAGGTGATCCTGCGGACTCAGCTCGAGCTTCTGGCAGATGCGCTCCAGCTTGCGCCGCTGAGCCTGCTCCAGGGATTGTTCGGGGTGCTCGAACTGCGCGGCCGAATACATCATGGTCGGATCCAGCAGTTGCTCGAACAGGGTATTGCCCAGGTCGTAATGGGCCAGGATGTTGCGACGGGCGCCTTGGCGGTTGTTGCGGTTGAGCCGGTGCAGCAGCCGCAGGGCAGGGCGGCCGAGGCGTGCCAGGCCGCCCTCGAGGGCGTCGAGCACATCGAGGTTGGCCACGAACAGGCGGGTGACCAACGCCAGGTCCGGGCTGCGCCAGTAACCATGGATATAGGCTTCGCCCGCGCCGATCGAGCCATTGCCGGCGATCAGGCTCCAGGCGGTGTCGTCGAGTATCTCCACCTCGGCCTGCAGCGCGCTGCCGGGGTCGCCGAACGTCCACTGGCGACCATGGCAGAGTAGGCGCAGATGGCCATGACGCAGCTTGCCCAGCTGGGCGAGCACGGCCTTGCGCGCCAAGCCGCCGAGCAGTGGCGCCAGGCCCGCGGACTTGCTAACGCTCAGGGTCGGATTGGACATGATCGGGGTCCTCGCAGGGGTGGCCGAGTGCCAGGTTGCCTCGGCTGGCGGTGTGGTCGTGGATGGGCGTGCGTTTGATGAAAAGGCGCAGGGCTTGCCAGTAGATGGCCGAGACGGTGCGCAGGCTGATCCAAGGGAAGGCCAGGATGTAGTCGCGCACAGCCTTGCGATTCAGCGGCCGGCGCTTCAGGGCCAGGTCGGCCTCGAACACTTTCTGGCTGCCTTGCCAGTTCTCCATGTGGATGCGCATCTGTGCCTGGTCCAGGTGAAAGCGCACCCGATAGTCCATGTCCAAGGGCATGAACGGCGACACATGAAAGCGCTTGGCCATGGCGAAGGTTTTCGCCGGGTCGCCTTGCACCGGCAGCACATAGTGGAAACGCTGCCGCCACGGGGTGTTGCGCACCTCCAGCAGGATCGCCGCCAGATGTCCGTCGCGGTCATGGCAGAAATAGAAGCTCACCGGATTGAACGACAGCCCCCAGCAACGCAGCTGGGTCAGCAGGCACACTGGCCCGTCGGGCATTTGCCCCGTGGCCTGGCTCACCAGCAATCGCGCGGCCTGGGCCAGCGGCTGACCTTGGTGGGTGAGGCTCGGCAGGTAGTCGGTTTCCCGCCAGCAAAGCGGGGCCAGGCGCCAACGCCCCAGCCAGCGAGACAGGCCCATCAGCCAGGCTTGTTCGTCCAGATCCAGGTAGAACAGGCCGATCCGGTAACGAAAGGCATGGGGCCGCGGACTCAGGCGCCGATGACTGAGCCAGCCCAGGCACAGGCCACTGTTCACAGTTGCTCTCCGAAGTGCCTGGCCACCTGCAACGCACTGACCACGCCGTCCTCGTGGAAGCCATTGCCCCAGTAGGCGCCGCAGAAATAGCTGTGCTGTTGGCCTTGCAGTTGCGTTTGCCGAGCCTGCGCGGCGGATGCCGCCAGGCTGTACTGCGGATGGGCGTAGCTGAAGCGGGCGAGGATCTGCGCAGGGTCGATCAGCGCGGTCTGGTTCAGGCTGACGCAGAAGGTCGTCGGTGCCTGGATGCCCTGCAGGATGTTCATGTTGTAGGTCACCGCGGCCGGCGCCTGCTCGGGGCCGCCCAGGCGGTAGTTCCAGCTGGCCCAGGCGTTACGGCGGCGCGGCAGCAGGCGGGTGTCGGTGTGCAGCACCACGTCGTTGTCCGCGTAGCCGATGGCACCCAGCACGGCACGCTCGTGCACGCTCGGCGCCTCCAGCAGCGCCAGGGCCTGGTCGCTGTGGCAGGCGAATACCACGTTGTCGAAGCGCTCGGTGCCGGCGTCGCTGACCAGGGTGACACCGCCTTCGTCGCGGCCGACCCGGTGCACCTTGCAGTCAAGGCGGATGCGTTCGGCGAAGGGTCGGCACAGCGGGGCGACATAACTGCGAGAACCGCCCGCGACGACACGCCACTGCGGGCGCTGGTTCACCGACAGCAAACCGTGGTTGCGACAGAAGCGCACGAAGAACGCCAGCGGGAAGCCGAGCATATCGGCACGGGACATGGACCAGATGGCCGAGCCCATGGGCACGATGTAATGCTCAATGAAACGCGGGCCGTAACCGCGTTCATGAAGATAAGCGCCCAAGGTGGTGGTGGCGTCGATACGCTGGTGCTCGAGGTCGGCGAGAGCCTGCCGGTTGAAGCGCAGGATATCGCGCAGCATGCCCCAGAAGCCCGGCGACAGCAGGTTGCGGCGCTGGGCAAACAACGTGTTCAGGTCGTGCCCGTTGTATTCCAGACCGCAGAGTGGATCATGCACGGAGAAACTCATCTGCGTCGGCTGCGAAGCGACTCCGAGCTGTTCAAGCAAACGGATGAAATGGGGATAGGTCCAGTCGTTGAAGACGATGAACCCCGTGTCGATGGCATGGCGCTCACCGCGCCACAGCACGTCGACAGTGTGGGTGTGGCCACCGACCCAGCCGGCGGCTTCGAATACCGTTACTTCGTGTTTGCGCGACAGCAGGTAGGCGCAGGTCAGGCCCGCGATGCCGCTGCCAATGATGGCTATACGCATGGTTGCTCAGTCCGTTTCTTGACGTGCCAGGCGCCGGCCCAATGCCAGGCGCGCCCGCGCCGGCAGCACTCCGAGCAGGCGCAATCCCCAGGTGAACAGGCGCGGAAAGTTTATTTCCAGGGGGCGACGCGGCAGCCGTCTGGCGATGTGCTGGGCGGCGCGCTGGGCCGACCACAGCTGCGGCATCGGGAAATCGTTGCGCCGGGTCAGTGGCGTGTCGACGAAGCCCGGGTTGACCAGCGTGACGTCGATGCCGGCTTGCGTCAGATCGATGCGCTGCGACTCCACCAGGTAGCGCACGGCGGCCTTGGACGCGCCATAGGCACCGGCCCGGGGCAAGGCCAGCCAGGTCACCGAGCTACCCATCACCACCAGGTGAGGACGTGCGCCGGCCCGCAGCAGGGGCAGGGCGGCCGCCAGGCAATGGCTGAGGCTCAGCAGGTTGGTGCGCATCACGCGCTCGACCAGCGCCGGATCGAACCGGCCGGGCTCCAGGTATTCGCAGGTCCCGGCGTTGAAAATCGCCAGGTCCAGTGCGCCCCAGGCCTGGCGAATGCGGGCTGCTATCTGCGTGACCTGCTCCGGATCGTCCAGATCACCGTTGGCCAGCAGCACCTGCCCGGGAAAGCGCTCGGCAAAAGGCACCAGTTGCTCGATCCGGCGACCGCCCAGGGCTACCTGATGGCCTTGCTCCAGCAGGCACTGCGCGAGCGCCGCGCCGATGCCGCTGCTGGCACCGGTCAACCAGCAGCGGCTCATGCCAACCGCCCCTTGAGCCAGCGAATCGCCCCGCCCATCAGCGGAACATGCTCGTAGAGCAGGGCGCCTGCGTCGAAGAAATCCTGGTGGAAATGCACCCGATCATGCCATTGCAGGTAGCTGCAGCCTTGCAGGGAAACCGGGCGACCGCCGGCCAGCCGGGGGTGACGAAACTGCAGGGTCCAACGCAGGTACCCTTGCCCGGTCTTCACCTCGTCGACACCAGAGAAGACATAGCGGATGTCATGGGCGTTGGCGTACAGCTGGGCGAAATAGGCCCGCAGGTCGCTTAGCCCATCAATCTGATGCAGCGGGTCGCGGAAAGTGACGTTCTCGCTGTACAGGTTTTCCAGCGCTTCGAGGTGCTCTCCATCGAGCTGGGCGAAGCGCTCGGCGAAATTCTGCAGGTACGTTGACATGCTCGGCTCCGGGAAATCCTGTACAACCGGTATTTTTTGTACAGGTATAAACGAAGCCTACGTTTAAATCTGTACAAGTCAACGTTCTTGTACAGATATTTTGCTCAGAGACCGGCCACCGCCAGTTGGCGACGCAGATCGGCGACCTCGGCTTCCAGCTCGCGCACCCGCTCCTCGGCGGCGATCTGCGCCGAGACATCGTGTTGAATTCCGATGTAGTAAGTCAGCTGGTCCGCCTCGTTACGCACCGGGGTGATGGACAATTCGTTCCAGAACAGGCTGCCGTCCTGGCGATAGTTGCGCAGCACCTGGCGGCAGGGTTGGCCCTTGCGGATCGCCTCGCGGATCGCGGCGATGCCCGACTGTTGCCGATCCTGGCCCTGAAGAAAGCGGCAGTCCTGGTAGAGAATATCGTCCGCGCAGTAGCCGGTGAGGCGCTCGAAGGCAGGATTGGCGTAGATCAGGATGCTTTCTGGGCCCTCCTGCTCGGCGACGACGATGCCATCGTTGGAGTGCTCGACCATCAGTTGCAGGAGTTTTGCGTTGATCATTGGGGACACCCATGGAAAGCCTAAGCGGTATGGCGGGCGCAACGGTACAAAGCGCCGGCGCGATTCGCTACATAATGGCCTACCTGAGCTCGCCGCAGAAAGAGCGTATGGGTTTAGAATGTGCCATCTTTCCGACGATCCCTCCTGATGACCGAAGCCATCTCACCCGATTTATTGCCCATGCGCGACGTGGTCAGCCTGACCGGCATCAATCCGGTGACCTTGCGCGCCTGGGAGCGCCGCCACGGGCTGATCCGCCCGCAGCGCACCGACGGTGGCCATCGCCTGTACACGCCCGGCGACGTGCAGCGCATCCGCGACATCCTGCACTGGACTGCCAACGGCCTGCCGATCAGCAAGGTCGGCGAAATGCTCGCCGCCCAGCGCCAGGCGCCCGTGCAGCAGGACTCGGCCTTCCACGACTGGCGCGCCACTGTGAAACGGGCGGCGATGGCATTCGATGCACGGGCGCTGGAAGGTGTCCATGGCCAGCTGTTCACGCTCCTGCCCAAGGCTACCGTGCTGCGTGAGGTGCTGCTGCCGGTGTGGCAGGAAATGGCGGCAGGCAGGGCCTTCGGGGAACGCAGCCAATGGTTGTTCCTCGACACCTTCCTGCGCGCCCGCCTGCTGCTGCGCCTGCAGATGAACCAGGCCGATGCGCCAAGGGTGCTGCTGGCCGGTACCGAGGGGCATGCCGAACTACCGTTGCTGTGTACCGGCCTGCTGCTGAGCGCCGAGCAACAGCGCGTCGACGTGCTCGGCTGCGGACAGCCGTTGGAGGAACTTCCGCTGGTGTGCGCGGCAACCCTGCCGGCAGCGCTGGTGATCGCGGTGCAAGGGCCGGTGAACGCCGGCCTGGCCAGGCGGCTGCGCGCATTGCAGATGGAGATTGCCTGCCCGATGGCCCTGACCGGGGTGGCGGGTTCGCAAGCGGTGTTGCAGGGCATTCCGCTGCGTGTGCTGGACGAGCAGGGGGATGATGTGGCGGGGATGCTCAACGCCTTGCTCAGGGGCGCCCTGGATCTCTGAAAGCAGGGCGGCGGTGCCGATTTGGTCAACGCCAAACAGAATTGAATTTTGCCCTGCATGAGCGGTTCTACCACAGCGAGCTCCTCGATTCTTCTTGCCCGGAGCCTGACCGCAGGAGAACCGAGTGCCTAGAATCATCACCCCATCGACCCCCGAACACGAAATCACCGAACATAACGCCAGGATGTTCGGCTCGCCCAAGGAGCGCCTGGACTTCTACCGGCGTGAGATCCAGTACGAAACCAGCATCCTGGCCAATCGCACGGACGCCTATCTGGCAGCCCAGTCGTTTCTGGTCATCGCGTTCGTCTCATCCATGGGCAACCTCAATCAGGGGTGGGGCGAGATGTTCACCCTGATCGTGCCTGCGTTCCTTGCCTTGCTCGGGGTATTGAGTTCGCTCAATGCCTGGCCAGGCATTCGGGCGGCGTACAACATCATCGATCACTGGCAACTCAAGCAGAGCCACTTGCTGCGCAGCGAGCCCTTGATGGGGCTGGCCTACGACGAGTCCCCCCTGTTCTGCGAGGCCGAAACCTCACGTGCGGGGCATCGCAAGTCATTGCTCTTTTCACTGCGTACCCCGTGGATCTTCCTGGTGTTCTGGGTGCTGCTGGGTAGTTATTCGGTGTATATCCAGCTGGCGTGAACAACCCAAAGCATGGCCCCGGCTCGATGCAGGCTGGGGACGAGGGGGCCATGCGCCAATGTCAGCGCCCCAGCGCTGCGATCAACTGCTCGTTGAAGACGGGGATATCGTCGTGTCTCCTTTTTTGATAGGTCTGAAAGGGCAGGCCTCGGGCCTGGCGTGAAGTTCCAGCGGATTCCCGGAAGGCTGGCATCACCTCTTGCCAGGCAGCACCGCACCCAGTACCTGCTTGGCCGTCTGCACGATCACTCCGGCCTCGTCAGGGTCGCCCTTGAGCAGGGTGCTGGCGAATTTCTTCGCCTGCTCCAGCTTGATGTGCGGCGGTAGCGGGGGCACGTTGGGGTCGGTCTTGAATTCGATCAGCACCGGGCGGTCGGCGGCCAGGGCCCGTTCCCAGGCGCTGGCGACCTCGTCCTCGCGCTCGACGAAGATGCCCTGCAGGCCGATGGAAATGGCAAACAGGTGGTAGGGCACGTCCGGTATGGACTGGGAGGCCTCGAACTTCGGGTCGCCTTCCATGACCCGCTGCTCCCAGGTGACCTGGTTGAGGTCCTCGTTGTTGAACACCGCGCAGATCCACTTGGGGTTTTCCCATTGCTGCCAGTACTTGGCCACGGTAATCAGCTCGGCCAGGTTGTTCATCTGCATGGCACCGTCGCCCACCAGGGCAATCACCGGGCGTTGCGGGTAGGCGAACTTGGCGGCGATCGCATAGGGTACGGCGGCGCCCATGCATGCCAGGCCGCCGGACAACGAACACTGCATGCCTTGGCGGATCATCAGGTCACGCGCGAACCAGTTGGCGCAGGAACCGGAGTCGCTGGTGATGATGGCCGCATCCGGCAGGCGCGGGGAGAGCTCGTGCACCACCCGCTGCGGGTTGATCGGGTCGGCCTTGGCCAGGGCGCGTTTTTCCAGGGTCTTGTCCCAGCGTGCGCGCCAGCCTTCGATCTTCTTGCGCCAGCGCCTGTCGGGCTTGTGTTCGAGCAATGGCAACAGCGCCAGCAGGGTTTCGCCAGTGTCACCGACCAGGTTGACCTCCATCGGGTAGCGCAGGCCGAGCATGTCGGGCTGCAGGTCGATCTGCACGCCGCGGGCCTGGCCTTCCTTGGGCAGGAACTCGGAATAGGGAAAGCCGGATCCGATCATCAGCAAGGTGTCGCATTCGGTCATCAGCTTGTAGCTGGGCTCGGTGCCGAGCAGGCCGATGGAACCGGTGACCCAGGGCAGGGTGTCCGGCAGCACGGCCTTGCCCAGCAGCGCCTTGGCCACGCCCGCCCCAAGCTTTTCGGCCACAGCCTCCACCTGTTCGCTCGCCTGCAGGGCGCCGGCACCGACAAGGATGGCCACCTTGCGCCCAGCATTGAGTACGTCGGCGGCCTGCTGCAGGTCAGCCGTGTAGGGCAGTACCCTCGGCTTGCTGTAGCCGACGCCGGAGTGCACGGTGCCATGAGCCCTGGCGGGCGCTTCATAGGGCAGGTCCTGCAGGTCATTGGGCAGGATGATCGCGGTTACCCGGCGCTCGCCCACGGCCGTGCGCACCGCGCGGTCGAGCAGGTGGCGTACCTGGGCAGGGGTGGACGCCTGCTGCACGAACGCCCCGGCCACATCCTTGAACATCGACAGCAAGTCCAGCTCCTGCTGATAGTGCCCGCCCAGCGCCGCCCGTGCCTGCTGGCCGACAATGGCCAGCACCGGCTGGTGGTCCATGCGCGCATCGTACAGCCCGGTGAGCAGGTGCGAGGCACCGGGGCCCGAGGTGGCGATACATACGCCCAGCTCACCGGTGAACTTGGCGTGGGCGCTGGCCATGAACGCGGCCATTTCCTCATGGCGGGCCTGAATGAACGCGATCTTGCCGTTGGCCCGGTTCAACGCGCCGAACACACCGTTGATGCCGTCGCCCGGGTAACCGTAGATACGCCGCACGCCCCACTGGTACAAACGCTCGACCAGGAAGTCACCTACCGTCGTTGTCATCGTCGTGTCCCTGTCAGTGATGGATAGGGTCTGGACTGGGCCGCGAAGGGGAAAGTTTCACTGGATGTACCTGGTCGCCCGGCAGGAACCTCGACGCTGGCAGCGGATTCTCAAGGGTATCGCCCAACCTCATCGCGAGGCCCTCATGCTTGCCCTCGACAGCACCATCCAGCCGCAGAAGACGCTGCATTTCGCCGATGACGGCGCGACGCCGAACAGCCGCTTCGCCGTGTTGCTCTACCGCCTGCGCCTTGCACCGGCCGAGGACAACGCCGGCGCCTTCGAGGCGTTGTTCGCCGCTCACCAATGGACGCCGTTGTGGCGCGACGGCATTTTCGACTACCAGCATTTCCACCCCAATGCCCATGAGGTGCTGGGTGTCGCCTGCGGGCAGGCGCGGGTGACACTGGGCGGCGCGGGCGGCCAGACGTTGACCGTGAGAGCGGGCAATGTCCTGGTGCTGCCGGCCGGCACCGGCCATTGCTGTGTCGAGCACAGCGAGGACTTCCTGGTGGTGGGGGCTTATCCGCTTGGGCAGGAGAAGTACGATATTCAGCGGCCCGAGGACGGCGCGCACGACCAGGCGCTGGCGCGCATCGCCGCCGTGCCCCGGCCAGCGCAAGATCCGGTGACCGGCGCACGAGGCGCCCTGATGACGCTATGGCGCTGATCACCGGCCAAAGGCGTTCAGGCCTCTTTGAGGCGCAGCATGTCTTCCTGGGGTAAAGCGGTGACCTTGATCGCCCGCACCGGCACGGCAAACTTGGCGCCGATCCTGGAGAAACGCTCCAGCAGATGGAAATTGATGGCCTGCTGGATATCCATGTACAGGTTGTAGCCGGGGTCCTTGACGATATACACGCACTCGAATTCCAGCGCCTCCTTGCCGAAGCCGCGCAGGTGCGCGCGGTCGAAGCGCGCCTGGCCCTGTGCCTTGATCGCTTCCTCGATGATGCCGGGTGCCTTCTTCACGGCATCGGTGGGGGTGTCATAGGACAAGCCGAACTCGAAGACGATGCGTCGCTCCTGCAAGCGCTTGTAGTTCTGGATGGTGCTGCTGATCATGCTGGCATTGGCCATGACAATCTGCTCGCCGCCCAGGCTGCGGATCCGCGTGGTCTTCAGCCCGACATGCTCTACCGTGCCGGCCAGGGGGCCGACGACGATGAAGTCGCCCACCTCGAAAGGCTTGTCCACGGCGATCGACAGCGAGGCGAACAGGTCGCCGAGGATGTTCTGCACCGCCAGCGCCACGGCGATGCCACCCACGCCAAGGCTGGCGACGAAGGCAGTGATGTTCACCCCCAGGTTGGACAGCATGGCCAGCACCACCACCGACCACAGCAGTACCCGGGCGCCCCAGGCCGAAAGGGTGGCCAGCGCGCTGCCTTGGTTCAGCCCCTCGTTGCCGTGCCGGGCGAAATAGCGGCGCAGGCCCAGGGCGATGGCGCGGTTGGCCCATAGACCGATCTGCAGCGCCGCCACCACGAACCACAGGCTGCCCACCCGGGCCAGCCAGCGCTCAGGCAGGTCGAGCATACCCAGGCCCACCAGCAGGGAGGCGAGTAGCAGCAGGGCATTGCTGGTGCCGCCGAGCACCTTGGCCAGCACCTGGCTGAACGCGCCGTCGTGTTCGGACCAGCGGCGCACCCGCCGCTGCACGAAGCTGATCGCCGCCCGCGCCGCGACAAAGGTCAGGGTGGCGACACCCAACGCCAGCAACAGGTTGAGGATGGAGATACCGAATAGCGTGGTATCGGTGAACAGTTCAATGATGCGGTCATTCATGAGTGGCTCGCCTCCTGGTTGCCCTCGGTGATGTGCAGCGTCCTTTCATGGGACGTCGAGGTGCGGCCAGAGGTCGATCGGATTTTCCCGACCGGGTTTTCGGAACGTCTTGACCCTGCCAGCGCTCCACCGCGTTACATGGCTTGTCCACTTCGGATACACCATCCCAAGGAATTGCGTGCGCGCCTGACCGGCACCTTTACGCTGATCTTCAAGCCTCACATGGCAGTGAGTGACAGACGCAGACCAGGGTAGGGCGCACGCGTGCCTGGTCCGCCTACTGGCGCTTGCGTTCAAGTGCCGCCAGCACCCAGCCCGCCACGAATCCCAGGGCCAAGGCGGTTGCCAGGATGGCTGCGGGGTGGCGTTGCAGGCGCTCGACACCCGCCAGCAGACGCCGCCCCTGCACCGCTGCGAAGGCTGGGGCTTCAGGTGTCGATGGCCGCTGTCCGGGCTGTTCGACTTCACCGGCCCCCTCGTCAGGGGGCCAATGCTTGAGGCGCGACACTGCCAGGGGAGTGCCGTCCGCCAGGGTCAATACCAGGTCCTTGATCTCGCCGGCGATGCGGTTCGCGAACACCGGCTCGCCCGTGGCATCGAGGTTGTCATAGATGAATCGCCGCCCCTCCAGCCACCACACGGCGGTCAGCAGTTCCGGCCCCAGGTAGTACTTGCCGTCGAGGAAGAAGCCGGTGAACGGATGCACCCGCTCGAGGTTGTCCACGGCATAGCGTTCTCCCGGCTTCATGCCGGTGGCGGGATCGATCATGGCTGCACCCTCCGTGTGGCTGTAGCGCGAAAAACACGGCCGTCCTTATCCAGGTCGACCGGATCCGGAAGCCTATCGATACGGACATCGCGGGTACCGCGACAGATCAAAGCTCTCATGGGTTGGATCTCCTGCGCACTGTGGTGACGGGTCTATGCAGGGGAAGCCAGGGAGCGCGGTAAAGTTCAGGCGCAGATCACCAGTGGCATTGCGTTGTGGTGACCATCCAGGCGGCTGGACGGAACCTCGTACGGCGCGCAGCCATCTTCCGTAAAAGAAAGCAGGGCGGCCCGCGATGAATGCCTTCAGCGACCCGATGACCCCGGCGCAATGCCGGCTGGCAGCAGTCAACCGCTGGTTCGACACCTACGACAACCACGCCCTGCGTCGGCATTGTCCAAGCACCTACCACGACGAACTGTTGCGCCAGGCCGATGAGATGGATCGGCAGCGGTTGATCGACTGGACCGAGTGGCGCGACCTGCGCCGGCTTGCCGATCGTGCGTTCGTGAAGGCGGTGGCAGGTGCGGACTATCACGTTGAATAGAACCTGCGGTGGCCGACCATTCGTCCTGTCGATCGCACTTCGGGCGTGGCAATCATTTCAACCGTTCAGCCAAACTCACTCAGGAGTGAACGACATGCCCCGTGGAGACAAAGGCAAGTACACCGAGAAACAGAAGCGCAAGGCCGAACACATCGAGCAAAGCTACGAGCACAAGGGCCTGTCCAAGGACGAGGCCGAGGCTCGCGCCTGGGCTACCGTCAACAAGCAATCCGGCGGCGGTGACAAGGCCGGTGGGTCGGGCAGCAAGACATCGCCGAGTGAAAAGAAGACAGCACGCGCCGATTCGGCCAAGCGGGCGGCGCAAACGCGTCAGGGCCATGCGCGTGAGTCAGGTGCGTCACTGGGTACGCAAACCAAGGAAAGCCTCATGAAAGAGGCGCGAAGCAAAGATATCAAGGGGCGTTCGAGCATGACCAAGGCGCAACTGGTCGAGGCACTGCGCAATAAAGGCTGAGGCGGTACTGATCGGCCGATAACGGTTCCAGGCTTGGAGGAGGGCGGCCATGCGCTGCGAGGCGAGGTGCCTAGCCGCCCGGATGCTTCAGTCCTTGCTGGCGTTGAGCTTGCGCAGCTCTTCGTAAGTGGCGGACTGGACGAACCAGAAGCCGGAGACGATGCACCATCCGAGGCTGCCGGCCACGAAGACACCCAGGGCTGGCAGGAATCCGCCGGTGAACAGGGTGATGAGCGCGAACAGCCAGATAACGGCCAGGGAGATGTAGAGAACGATGTTGTTGACGCTGATGACGAAGTCTTTCACGAAGCGTATTCCTTGCGGGATATCAAAAAATTGCCCCTCCAGGGGCGCGCAGATGCTATCACATTGCTGCCATTGAGGGCTTGACCCACGACTGATACCTGCTGTTGAATATGCGCCCTCGAATCCCCGCAACCTTTCCCCAAAGTGGTGAAGCCAGTGCCCTGCGCCATCAAACACGCCTGATACCGACGACGGTCCATCGTGCCTGATGGCTGCCCGTGCTTGCGCGCGGCGGCGCTTCATCCTCGTACCTGCCTGATCCTGTCGTCGGTTTTTCCCTATTTCCAAGGAGAAACCCATGAACATGGATTTTCGTGCCGACGCACATTCCCTCGAACTGCTCAAATACCCCCGCACAGCGCATCTGCAAGGCTCGCGTCTGCAGGACGGCGACAGCGATGCCGGCCAGGTGGCCTATGGCTCGTTGGTTGGCCAATGGCTGGTGGTGGAAGAGAAACTCGACGGCGCCAACGCCGGCATCAGCTTTACCAACGGCGGCGAGCTACGCCTGCAATCGCGTGGCCATTACCTCAGCGGCGGTGGTCGCGAGCGCCAGTTCAACCTGTTCAAGCAATGGGCCGTGGCCCACGAGCACTGGTTGCTGGAGCGTCTTGAAGACCGCTTCGTGCTGTATGGCGAGTGGCTGCACAAGAAGCACTCGGTGTTCTACGACCACCTGCCGCATTTCTTCTGCGAGTTCGACGTGTGGGACCGCGCCACAGGCCAGTTCCTGTCCACCGCGGCGCGCCGACATCTGCTCGCGGACGGCCCGGTGCTGTCGGTACCGGTGCTGTACGAAGGCCCGGCACCGCGCCGCTACGCCGAGCTGATGGCATTGCTCGGCGACTCGCTGGCCAAGACCGCGCGTTGGCGCGAAGTGTTCGAGCAGGTGATACGCCGCGAAGGCCTCGACCTGGCCCGCGCCTGGCGCCAATGCGACCGCTCGAGCCGCATGGAGGGGCTGTACCTGAAGCTCGAAGACGAGCGCCAGACCCTGGGCCGGCTCAAGTGGGTGCGCCAGGACTTTGTCCAGGCCATCCTCGACGCCGACCAGCACCATGCCAACCAACCGTTCATACCCAATCAACTGGCCGCCGGTGTCGATCTCTACGCACCGCGCCTGTCCCTGGACTGGCACGGCGAACGCCGCGGCGACTGTGGAGCTTCCTGAAATGGATATTCGACAACTGCAACAACTGGTGCCCGACCCCGGGCACGACATGGACTGCGCCGCCTGCCTGGCGGCTATCCCGGCCCTGGCACGCCTGGCCGACACCCCGCAGGATCCGACCTATCACGCCGAGGGCGATGTGTGGGTCCATACCCGGCTGGTGGTCGAAGCGTTGCTGGCGCAGAGCGCTTACCGCGACGCCAGCGCCGAGCAGCGCTTCGTGCTGTTCTTCGCCGCCTTGCTGCATGACATCGCCAAGCCCGACACCACGGTGATCGACCCACAGACCGGGCGTATCGGCCAACCCGGCCACTCGCGCCGGGGCGCGGTGGATGCACGCCTGCTGCTGTGGCGCGCTGGCGTGCCGTTCGCGCTGCGCGAACAGATCTGCCGGATCATCACTGTGCATCAATTGCCGTTCTTCGCCTTGCAGGGCGACCGCAGCGGACGCAGCGCGGAGTTTCTGCTGCACAAGCTGTCCTGGGAACTGCCGGTGTGGATGCTCTGCGCGGTGGCTGAGGCCGACATGCAGGGCCGCCACTATGCCGGCAAGGCCGATGTGCTGACCGCCATCGAGCTGTGGCGCGAACTGGCCGCAGAGGAGGGGTGTTTGTACGGCCCAAGGCCGTTTGCCGACGACTACACGCGTATTCAGTACCTGCGTGGCGCCCGCGTGCACCCGGACTATGCGCTGCACGAACCCCAGGGCTCCCCGGTGGTGATGCTCTCCGGCCTGCCGGCCAGCGGCAAGGACACCTGGACTGCCCGACACCACCCGGACCTGCCGGTGGTGTCGTTCGACGACGCGCGCCAGGCCCTGGGCCTGCGCCACGGCCAGAACGAAGGCGCCGCCGCGCACTACGCCATCGACCGGGCCAAGGCGCTGTTGCGCGAGCGCAGGCCCTTCGTGTGGAACTCGACGCACCTGTCGGCGCAGATGCGCAGCCGGACGCTGGACTTGCTGTACGGCTACGGGGCGCAGGTGGAGATCGTCTACCTGGAGCGGCCGGAGGAGGAGATCATGCGGCGTAACCAGCGACGCGATACGTCGCTGCGCAATGACGATATACGGCGGATGATGTTCAAGTGGGAGGTGCCGTTGCCGACTGAGGCGCATCGGGTGAGGTATGAGGTGGTGACGGAGTGAAGCACAGGGCACTGTGCCAGTTTGGCTGCTAGGCTCTTTGAATGCCTTCCTGCCTATCGAGGAGGGCAAGGTCGAAAGAGCAGCGGTTCATGCACGTTCCACGGAGGGTCACATGCTTATCCGACTCCTGTTCTCAATGCTGTTCCTCACAGTGGCGGTACCGGCCAGCCAGGCAGAGCATCAAAAAAATTATGCCTTGCTGTTTCAGCAACGCCTTGATGTTGCTGACGGTGAGCGACGTACCGCCCAGCACCACGCCACGAGTGACCATCGAGACCACTTTCTTCACGCCGAGCTTGGTCACGCCTTTGACGGTGACGAAGTCGGGAGCCTTAATATTTCATATAGAACAGTTAGCCAAACACCCGATAGAGTGGTTCGATGTTATGAATACCTCTCACTTCGGAGAACGCGAACTATCATGCGCCGCGCCCTTTTCGGAGAGATCAGTCAGACCACTAGTCCAGCCGTTGGCCAGTTCATACCCGACACTGCGTCAGGTTTCCTCGGCTACCGTAGGTGGGAACTGATGCAAGCATAAATGCCGCTCCAATTCTTTTTTCACGTTTTTAGGTTTTCACGCCTATTTCTAAATTCTACATCTTCTTCAGGATTTCCATAACGGAATTTTGTTCTGATGCTAGTCTCATACTAGGCGCGGGGTAGAAGGGGAGAGATACCTCACGGTTCGCGTTGAACCTGCACGCCGATCTTGCGGCTAGTCATGCGTCTGAAGTCCGGTTTAATTGATGCTTGGCACGAAGCCATGTTGAACAGGTCTCCCGTTCAATTTTCACCTCACAGGGACAAAAAAATGGTTCAACTGATCTCTCGTGCCGTAACCGTGTTGGGTCTGCTACTGCCGACGCTGACTCTAACGTCTTGTGGCTCCATTCTCAGCAGCTCCTCCTCCAGCTCGAACGCTTCTGGCGTTGCTTATATGCTACCGAAGGCTTTGCTGCCTGTGGAGCTCACTGAGAATTCTGGCGTATTAATGCTGACAGTCAAGGAACCTTTGATTCTAGGGGATCAGGCACAGCACTATGTACTTGAGCGATCGTCAAACCCATTTAGCAGTGATAACGTTCAAATTACGGTCAATCCGAATACCGGTCTGCTCCAGGCAGTGAAGGTAGAGTCTACGGAGCAGTCGTTATCTACCATCGTAAAGCTGGTGAGTTCAATAAAGGCTGAGGCCGCTGACATCGGAGCAGCTTCGAACCTTGTGTTTCGAGGGCTATTGGACCCGAGCAACATGAACGAAGATTTCAATGAAAGTCTCATGGCTGCCACCAAGGGGTATTTGAATAATCGCCACGCGATGGCCTGCACCAAACCCGACTCGTCCGATTGCAAGGCAGTCAGAAAATTGATAGACACTGTCTCTGGGCGCAGTTTCGGGGTCTATCTCGCATCTGGCACGGCAGCAAGCGTCAACAAAGAGCAAGCTGTAAACTGCAGTCCTGGTCTCTGCTACCGCCAAAATCAGCCCTATGTGTTGAAACTGACAGGGCCGAATGGGGAATCTAATACGGTAATGGCCATGCTACCCAATGGCTCACCTACATACGTTTTGCCGGTTGAACGGTGGGCGTTTGTAAAAAGCACTCATGACATAAAGCTGCAGGACGGTGTACTTCAATCAATCACGACTGATCGTCCGAGTTCTGCTTTGGCTGTAGCTAGTGCACCTGTCGACGGAACGAAAGCCGTATTCGGTGCCATTGCTGAGGTTCTGCAACTCAAAATTGATCTGAGCGGAAAAGAAACCGCTCTTGCCAATGCCCAGGTGGCTGAAATCACCGCCAAGTCAGAGTTGGATAAGGCATTGCTCGCAAAAAACAGTGAAAAGGCAGAGGCGGCGCTATACGGGACTGGGGCTACGGATGCAGTTTTAGCCACACTTACAATCGGGGTTGGACGAACCGATGCGCTCGAGGGGATGCATTCTCAGAATCAGGTTGAGCCTAGGGCCGCACCTAAGCCTGTCAGAGAGTCCCTTTCCAACGACGGAAACATGGGCAACGGGACTGCAAGGATGCGCAAATGAACAAAATCACAAGGACACCCAGCACTAGGTTTCGTTCTGACTTCATGATCCAGACCAATAATGGTGGCCTCCTTGAAAGTGTTCCAGGTTTTAATGCAGCCCGGGTTCTCTCTCAAAATTTTCCCAAGCGTGCTTTGCCTGCTCGGTTAAGGCAAGAGTTTCTTGGTGAGTCGATGGCGTTCGAATATGCCTTCCCGCAGTCGTCATTTGGTAAAGACGATCGAGTACCTATCACCAATACCGCCGCTCTACCGTGGCGATGTATTTGCCAGCTTGTTGTTGAAGGGGTGCATCCTAACCGACAGCTATTAGGGACGGGCTGGCTTGCTGGTCCGCATACGGTGATCACCGCCGGCCATAACCTTTATGATCCGGACAAGGGGCGAGGAGCGTCTCGTATAACAGTCATTCCAGGCCGAGATGGGGATCTAGCGCCTTTTGATTACTACGTTTCTGGTAATTTCAATATTCATGACGGCTGGCGAAATGGTAACAAGCATCAGGATATAGGCGTCATATGGCTGCAAAGGCCATTAGGTGAGCAATTAGGGTGGTTTGGATTCGCTTCGTACACCGACAGTAATCTGTCCAATTTAATCGTCAACACATCGGGCTATCCTGCCGATAAACGAATAGGGACCCAGTGGTTCAACGCCGGGCGCATAGATGGCATGGATGCTGATACTTTGCTATATGGCTTAGACACTCAGGCCGGGCAGAGTGGTAGTCCGATTTTTCTTTTTGATGAGGACCGACGCCGAATAGCATTAGCTGTGCACGGCTATGGCTTTGATGATCATAATCGAGGTATCCGCATCAATGACGAAGTTTACGATCTCTTCGTCGATTGGGTGCGGTAAATTTACCCTCTGATACGATACGTTGCTGCGCAATGATGATATACGGCGGATGATGTTCAAGTGGGAGCTGCCGCTGCCGACTGAGGCGCATCGGGTTAGGTGTGATGTGGTGACGGGGCGAGAGGGCTTCATGTTCAAGGGCTCACGCTCCTTGGATGGCCCCTGGGTTCACCACTGCAACGTGGCAGCATGCTTCTATACATCAGTTGCAACCGGGGGGGGCGTCTTTCAACGGACACCACGACCCTGTAGTAGGACATTGCTGCAGAGACGTTTAGCACCGCGGAGGGCTCTCGAAGCGGACAGAAATGATCATCCAAGCCTGCAGATGAATTGCGGTTGGACTGAAATAGCCTAAACGGGGAATGGCGTCAGGGCGGATTTTGGGTGGAGGCGTAGTTGGGGAAAAGCGGTGTGTGGAACAAGGAGTTTTGCGTGTGGGACAAGGAAGTGAACATCGCTGAACTTTCATGGAGGCACCTGCCCCGTGATCCAGGAATGGAGGCTTTATCGCTTTGTGTGAGTTGGGTTCAATACGGGGCTCGACTGCCAAGGAAGCCGTTGGCATTCCAGTCAGTGAACGCACCACTGATGTGAATGTGGCTCATTCTATGGCGGGGGCGTGGTTGTCACCGAGATGAAGAAGTCGGCCGGGGGCGCAGCTGGCGATTGCGGTGCGCCTGATGCATCTTGTCATTTGCAATGGCTTAGGGCAGGGTCGATGCCAAGGACATCTCTGCCAAAGGAGCCACACCATGTCGAAGATTTATCCCGGTATCGATCCCGAGGGGCTGGTCGAGTATTCGGTGGTCTACACGGACCGCTCGCTCAACCACATGTCCCAGTCGTTTCAGGGTGTGATGAAGAACATTTCAACCACCCTGAAACAGGTCTACAACGCCCAGGCGGTTGCGGTGGTCCCGGGCAGTGGCACGTTCGGCATGGAAGCGGTAGCCCGGCAGTTTGCCACCGGCCAGCAATGCCTGGTGCTACGCAACGGCTGGTTCAGTTATCGCTGGAGCTAGATCCTTGAGATGGGCAATATCCCGGCGGCCACAACGGTGCTCAAAGCCCGGCCGGTTGAAACGGGGCGCCAGGCGGCCTACGCCCCGGCCCCTCTGGAAGAAGTGTTGGCGGCCATTGAGTCGCAGAAACCGCAGATTGTCTTCGCCCCCCACGTTGAAACCTCATCAGGGATCATCCTGCCCGATGAGTACCTGCGGGCCGTGGGCGACGCCGTGCATGCGGTGGGTGGCCTGTTCGTGCTGGACTGCATCGCCTCAGGCGCGATTTGGGTTGATATGCACAAATGCGCAGTCGACCTGCTGATCAGCGCACCGCAGAAAGGCTGGAGCGCCTCACCTTGCTGCGCCTTGGTGATGCTTAGCGCTTTGGCCCTCGAGCGCATCGAATCGACGCAAAGCACCAGCTTCGCCTGCGACTTGAAGAAGTGGCTTCAGATCATGCAGGCCTATGAGCAGGGCGGCCACGCCTACCATGCGACCATGCCCAGCGATGCCCTGGCGCGATTCAACGAAGTGATGAAAGAGATGCAGGCCTACGGTTTCGACAAGATCTGCGACGAACAGCAGGCCCTGGGTGATTGGGTACGCGCGATGATGACCCGCAAAGGCATCAAGAGCGTGGCCGCAGCAGGCTTTCAGGCCCCTGGCGTGGTGGTGAGCTACACCGATGACGCCGATATCAAGAGTGGTAAGAAGTTTGCCAGCCACGGCCTGCAGATTGCCGCCGGCGTGCCGTTGCAATGCGACGAGCCGGCCGACTTCCAGACCTTCCGCATCGGCCTGTTCGGGCTCGAAAAGCTGCACAATCTCGAGCGCACGGTCAGCACCCTTGAGCAGGCGCTGGACGAGGTGATGGTTAACTGAGCGCACGGTTGGAGAACCTGCCATGACAACAGAAGATGCGAGGTCCCGATTCGAAGCCAAGCTTCTTCGTCCGGCAAAGCCCGGTGATGGCAGGTTGTGGGCGTTCGTAGTGCTTCCAAGGGACGCGAGTGAACGGCTTCCGAGGCGGGGAAGGACGTCTGTTGACGGCACGATCAATGGGCATCCTTTCCGGGCAACCCTTGAACCCGATGGGCAGTTGAGCCATTGGTTGAAGGTCAGTAGCGAGTTACTCGATGCGGCGGGTGTGGCTGTTGGAGATATCGTCACCCTCGAACTAGCCCCTGTGAAGAAGGAGCCCGAACCCGATATCCCAGCGGATTTCGAGAAAGCCCTGGCAGCCACACCTGAGGCTCAAAAGGTTTGGAACTCTACGACGACCCTCGCGCGGGTGGACTGGATCCACTGGATTACTTCAGCGAAGCAACTCAAGACGCGTGAAAAGCGAATTGGGGATGCCTGCGAGATGCTTGCGGCCGGTAAGAAGGCGGTTTGCTGTTTCGACTCGTCTGGTTACTACAGCAAAGCATTTCGGGCGCCCGAGGCGGAAAATTGACCTGCGGTGCAGCTCGGGAACATCCAGGGGCGCAATCAGCCCTAAGGCACACACCGTTGCTGATCGAAGGATTGCACGTTGTCGCTTATGGTGGCTGTACGTGGGGCACCTCGTGCGTCTGTTAGACCTCGGGGCCGCTGCGGCCCATCGCCGGCAAGCCGGCTCCCACACCGACCGCGCCGCTCTCACTCCTCCCAGTCCAGTAGATGCTTCAGGCCTTATGCCCCCTGTCCACTGGCGATAAGAAAAAGACCGGGCCTGAGTCGAACTATGATCTCTATGCATGCGTGCCAAACCCCTCAAGGTTATCTCGGTTCTTGCCTTCCCCGCACAAGCGAACAACGCCTGATCGATTATCAATTTTTCGTTAACACCCGTTAACGCCTATCGCAGTTATCACCCTCGCCCTCATCTCACAAAATCCATTCGTCCCCACTCAGCCGCCCACGGCAGGTGGATTGCTCATACGAATGGAAGAGTTGCAATGTCGTCATCAACTGCTGCCTCGGCCACCATCAGTTCGACGCCTTTGAGCCCACAAAGGGCCAGTGATGTCCAGTCAGCATTGAGCTGCTGCCGCTTGTTGCTGCAACTGCATCAGGACCGTGAGCCCCTGAGCGCAGATGGGCATGCGCGTGAGAACGTGCGCAAGTCCGTGAGAAGCTACGCAACCGCTTGTGGCGTCGACTTGCGGCTGAGACGACTTGACCTGTGCGCGCTCAAGCCACAGATGCTGCCACTGGCCTGGCGTACTTGCGCCGGTGACTATCTGCTCCTTGCTCGATTGTCACCGACCCAGGCACTTGTCCAATCACCGCTCTCCAGCACACCGCAGATACTCAGCCGTGAACAGTTGGCCCACTTCTGGACGGGCGAGGTCATCCGGCTACGACAAGGCGGCCTGCGTTTCGACCTTTCCTGGTTCATTCCCGAGTTGCTGCGCCATCGTCGAATTCTGGGCGAGGTACTGCTGTGCTCACTGCTGCTCCAGGTGTTGGCCCTGGCAACTCCCTTGTTCTTTCAAGCGGTCATGGACAAGGTCATGGTCCATCGTGCACTGGCAACGCTGGATGTGCTGGTACTCGCGCTGGTGGTGGTCGGTGTGTTCGAAGTCGTGCTCAAGGGGCTGCGGGAATACCTTTCGGCGCATACCGCCAACCGTATCGATATCGGCCTCGGGGTCAAGCTGTTCCGCCATCTGCTGGGCCTGCCCTTGCTCTATTTCAAGCAGCGGCAGGTCGGCGCGATCATCGCCAGGATCCAGGAGCTGGACGGCATCCGTGAGTTCCTCACCGGGTCGCTGCTCACCCTGTGCGTCGATGTCGCCTTCACAGTGGTGTTCTTCGCTGTCATGGCATGGATCTCCTGGCCACTGACCTTGGTGGTGCTGGCGACCTTGCCATTGTATGTCGCCCTGGCCTGGGCCAGCGCCGGCCCACTTGAAAGGCGTGTCGAGCGCCAGTTCCAGACCACCGCCCGCAACACCGCTTTTCTCAACGAGACGGTCAGCAGCAGCGAGACCATCAAGAGCCTGGCGGTGGAGCCGCGCATGCAGCGGCGCTGGGAGGCGCAGACCGCCGAGATGGTAGAAGCAGGGTTTGCCAGCCAGAGCCTGGGGAGCGCCATCAGCCAGGGTGTGACCTTGCTGCAGAAGGTCACCGCGGTGGCGGTGATCTGCTGGGGGGCTCATATGGTCATTGCACTGGAGCTGACGCTCGGCCAACTGATCGCGTTCAACATGATGCTGTCCCATGTCAGCCAACCCTTGGCCAAGTTGATCGATGTCTGGCAGCAGTTCGTGCAGGTTCGCGTCTCGGTGGACAAGCTGGGCGATATGCTCAACCTGCCGGTGGAACAGACGCAGGGGCAGCAACGGCCGTCAGCCGCGTTGCGCGGCGAGGTGCGTATCGAACAGCTGGCCTTCCGCTACCGCCCGGACCTGGACCTGGTGCTCGATGGGCTGGACCTGCACATCGAGGCAGGGCAGACCCTGGGAATCGTCGGGCCATCCGGCTCAGGCAAGAGCACCTTGACCCGCCTTTTGCAAAAGCTCTACGTCCCGGACGCCGGGCGCATCCTGATCGATGGACAGCCACTCGAGCAACTGGACCCAGCCTGGTTGCGCAGCCAGGTCGGCGTGGTGCTGCAGGAAAACTACCTGTTCAACCGCAGCGTGCGGCAGAACATCGCCCTGCGTCATCCCACCGCCTCCCTGGAGCGGGTCATCGAGGTGGCGCGACTGGCAGGCGCTCACGAGTTCATCCTGCAACTGCCGCTGGGCTACGACACCGTCCTGGCCGAGGCGGGTGGTTCCTTGTCCGGCGGCCAGCGTCAACGCATCGCGATCGCACGGGCCTTGATGGGCGACCCGCGGATTCTGATCTTCGACGAGGCCACCAGCGCACTTGACGATGAATCCCAGGCACTGATCCAGGACAACATGGCGCAGATCGCCGCAGGGCGGACGGTGATCGTCATCGCTCATCGGCTCAGTGCAGTGCGTGACTGCCAGCGCATCATCGCCCTGGAGCAGGGGCAGATCAGCGAGTCGGGCAGCCACGCGCAACTGCTGGCCAACGGAGGTTGTTACGCACGGCTGTGGGCGATGCAGCAAGCGATGCAGCAGGAGGCGCGGGCATGAGCCGCTACCTGACGGGTTTGTCTGGTCGACTGCGCAACGCCTTGACGAGTGCCCGTCGGACTCGGGACGAGTACGAGTTCCAGCCGGGATACCTGGAGATCGTCGAGCGCCCTCCGGCGCCGTGGGCAAGGGGCACCGCCTGGTTGCTGATCGGAACGGTGGTGATCGCCCTGCTGTGGGCGGTGCTGGGTTTTCTGGATATCCATGCCAGCAGCACGGGCCGCTTGATCGTGTCCAGCTACACCAAAGTGGTCCAGGCCCACCAGGCGGGGGAAGTCAGCGCGATCTTCGTCCGAGAAGGGCAGCGGGTGCGCGCAGGTGCGCCACTGGTGGCCCTCAACCCGATCGGCGTTGATGCCGAGCTGCGCGAGTTGCAGGCGCAACTGATCTTCAAGCGCCTAGAGCGGGCCAGGGCCGAGGCGCTGCTCAGTCGCGATCCCCTGACCAGTTACCGACCGCCGGCCGACTTGCCCGCCGAGCAAGTGGCTGCCGCCCGCGCCCAGTTGCAAAGCACAGCCCGCGAAATCGACGCCAACCTCGACAGCCTCGAGGCCGAGATCAGCATCAACCAGGCCAACCAGCGCGCCCGAGCCGTGGAAATCGCCTCCCTGACCAAGCTGGCGAGCAATGTGCGACGCCGCCTCGAAGCACGTCGGGCCATGGCGGACGAAGACCTGATGCCCAGGGTCGAGTTGCTCGAGCAGGAAAAGGAGCAACTGGACGTGGAGCGCTCGCTGGCCCAGCAGCACGCGGAGCTGAACGTGCTCAAGGCCGAGGCACGCAACCGCGTCGAGCAGCGTGACAGCTACATGGCAAAAACCCAGCGTGAACAGCACGACGTGGTCAACAGCAGCCGCCAGGACATCGCCGTGCTGCAAGAGCAACTGGTGCGAGGGCGTGACCGTCAACGCCAGCAGACGCTGCTGGCACCTGTGGATGGCGTGGTCCAGCAGTTGTCGGTACATACCCTGGGCGGTGCCGTACAGCCGGCGCAGCAGTTGCTGATCGTGGTACCGGACGGCAACGAGCTGGATGCTGAGGTAATGGTGCTCAACAAGGACGTGGGCTTCGTCAAGGCCGGGCAGGCCGTCGAAGTGAAGGTCGATGCGTTTCCCTATACCCGTTATGGCACCTTGCAGGGCGAGGTGGTCCATGTCTCCCGGGACGCCATCAAGGATGAGCAGCAGGGATTGGTGTTTCCCACGCGCATCCGCCTGCAGCGCACCAGTATCGCGGTGGACGAGCAATGGATGCCGCTGCAGGCCGGCATGAGTGTGACCGCAGAAATCCGCACTGGCGATCGACGGGTCATCGACTACCTGCTCAGCCCGATCCAGCAGTACCAATCCGAAGCCCTGCGGGAGCGCTGAGCATGAGCGAACTGTTCAGCCATGACGCAACACCGTCACCGCAGTTGCTGGATACTGGCCTGAATGCGCTGGTGTGGGCCGCGCGACGTTTTGACGTGGCGGTGGATGTTGCCCAGTTGCACCATCGCCTTGGCCGCGTGGAGGGCATGGCAACACCGATCGACCTGTGCCGCTGCGCGGGCTGGGTCGGCCTGCGAGCCCGCCTGGTACATAGCACAGTCACGCGCCTGGACAACCTGCCGCGGCCAGCGCTGCTGGAAACTGTGCACGGTTGGGCGGTGCTCGATGGCCTGGCCGACGACCAGGTCACACTGTACTGGCCATTGGAGGACCGTTGCCAGACCCTTAGCACGCAAGCGTTGGGTGCTGTCTGGCGAGGTTCGGTCCTGCTGCTGGCAGACCGGCATGCCGCACTGCAGGCCCCGCGTTTTGGCATCGCCTGGTTCCTGCCTTCGATCGTCAAGCACATCCGGCAGTTTCGCAGTGTGCTGCTGGTGTCCCTGATGCTGCAACTGACGGCGCTGGTCACCCCGATGCTGTTCGAGAACATCATCGACCGGGTATTGGTCAGCCGCGGGCTGTCGAGCCTGCAGGTGCTGGGAATGGCGCTGCTGGGCCTGGCACTGTTCGAGCCCCTGTATGGCTTTGCGCGCAGCTGGCTGTTCTCCAACCTGGCGAGCAAGGTCAACGCCGAACTGTCGGCGCGGCTGTACCAGCACCTGATCCAGCTGCCCCAGGGCTATTTCCAGCAGCGCCAGACGGGCGAGATCATCGCCCGGGTCGGCGAGATGCAGCAGATCCGTCAGTTCCTCACCGGCTCGGCACTGACGTTGGTGCTGGACCTGGCGTTCTGCGGCCTGTTCATCGCGGTGATGTATCGCTATGCGCCCACCCTGACGTGGGTGGTGGTCGGCTCACTGGCCTTGTACTTCCTGTTCTGGCTGTGCGTGGGGCCGTTGCTGCGCAAGCGTGCCCTGCGCGAATACGAACAGGGCGCGGACAACACAGCCTTCCTCACCGAGGCGGTGACCGGCATCGAGACCATCAAGACCAGTGCCACCGAGGAAGGTTTTCAGCAGCAGTGGCAACGCCAGCTGGCAGGCTATGTGCGCGCTGCGTTCTCGACGCGGTTGGTGGGCATCTGCGCGGGGCAGGGCATTGGCCTGATCCAGAAGCTCACCGCCGCGCTGCTGCTGTGGTGGGGCGTGACCCTGGTGATGGATGGCCAGCTCAGCCCCGGCCAACTGGTGGCCTTCAACATGCTGGCCGGCCATGTGGTCGAGCCGATCCTGCGTCTGGCCCAGGTGTGGCAGGACTTCCAGCACACGCTGATCTCACTGCGTCGGTTGGGTGACATCCTCGACACCGAGTGCGAGAACGGTAGCGGTGGGCTGGCCTCGGTGCCAGCGTTGGCCGGCAGCGTGAGCTTCCAGGGCGTGCGGTTCCGCTACCACGAAGATGGCCAGGAAGTCCTGCGCAACCTCAGCGTGCAGATCGAGCCGGGCGAGTTCGTCGGCATCACTGGGCCTTCCGGCTCCGGCAAGTCGACCCTGACCCGGCTGCTGCAACGCCTGTACATCCCACAGCACGGACGGGTGATGGTCGATGGCATCGACCTGGCCATCGCCGACCCGGTGGCGCTGCGCCGCAACATGAGCGTGGTGCTGCAGGAGAGTGTGCTGTTCGCCGGCTCCATCGCCGAGAACATCCGCCTGTGCTGCCCGCAGGCCAGTGATCTGCAGGTCCAGGAAGCCGCCGCACTGGCGGGGGCCGATGGCTTCATCCGGGGCCTGGCCCACGGTTACGAGACCCAGGTGGGCGAGCGGGGCGGCCAGCTCTCTGGCGGGCAGCGTCAACGCATCGCGCTGGCCCGGGCGCTGATCACCAATCCCGGAATCCTGCTGCTGGACGAGGCGACCAGCGCCCTGGACTACGAATCGGAAGCCGCGGTGATGGCCAACCTCAAGCGCATCACCCAAGGGCGCACGGTGATCAGTGTCGCCCATCGCCTCAACACCCTGCGCCATGCCGACCGGATTCTGGTGATCGATCAGGGGCAGGTGGTCGAGCAGGGCAGCCATGAACAATTGCTCGCACTTGGCGGTGTGTATGCCAGGCAATGGGCATTGCAGACGAAGGAATGAAGTACAGCCACGGATGGCGCCGGGCATGTCCCGACCTTGCGCAACTTCAGAACCCCAAAACGCGCTTCGCGAACCACCATCAGGAGCAGCACGATGTCTACTGATTTCAACGCAATAATGGAAGGCATTATCCGTAACCAGCTGGCCACTCAGGGGCGGTACAGTGAGTGGTTCAGCATGACACCTGAAGAACAGGCCCAGTACATCAGTACCGTCAATCAGCGTCTGACCGAGATGCAGCAGAGCACCCTGAGTGTACTGGCGGCGCAGTACTATGAAATGGAGTCCAATCCGGTATCCATCGATGAGCACCTGCAACTGCTCAAGGACAGCATGATCGTCGCCCAAGGCCGACCCGATACTGAAGCCAACCGCGATTACAGGCGTCAGCTGCAAATCGATATTGATCTTTACACGCGGCAACAGACCGCCATGCGCAGTTTCGAGACGGCGTGGAGCGAAGCCCTGAGCATTGTGTCACCGTTCGCCCAGGTGCCCCTTGATGCACCGGCGTTGGTAAATGACAAGGACGCCAAACAAGGGAAGATCAGCGCCAGGATCAAGCAGTTGCAGGGGGAGTTGGCTGCACAGGTCAAGACCGACACCTTCACCGAAAACTATGTAAGGGTGTTTTCCGAGCTACAGGCGTTCAAACACGTCGAGCGCAATTACAAGGCATTGCTGGCGGCGAAACCAGGTGCCGCGCAGAACGAAGCGCTGGCAGCGATGAGCAATGTGCCTGATGCTTCGGACAACGCACCGGTCAATGCGTCGCTGCTGCTGATGGAAGAGCGTCCAGGCTACATCCGTATGAATGTGGCGTTGGTCAATGCCAGTTATGGCGGACAATACAAGGACATGTTCCTTGATAATGGCAGGCTGGTTCTGCCCAAGGAGGGCATGCTCAACTTCTCCTTTGGTACCACCGCGCGCTCGCTGGCCTGGCAGGAGCAGTACCGCGTGAAGAACGAACCGGGCGTGTCGCCGACATTCACGCCGATTCGCTCGGTGCTGATGAGAACCGAGTTTGTCGAGAAGTACTTTGGGCACTACCTGGTGTCCGAAAACAGCATGCGCAACGGTTTCAACATTCAACCTCTCGATGACCAGACCGGCATTAAACTGACCAGCGTCGACAGGAAAATCCCCAACCAGATCGGTATTGCAGTGGGCGAAATCACGCCGCCCCCCAAAAATACCGTCGAGGAAGTACTCAAGGTCAAACCCACCGATCTCGAAGCGCTGATCAACGACTACGCAGACATCAAGTCGTTCCAGACCATTGCTATGGAAGGCTTCCGACACACCTATTACTCAGCAGCGCGCGACGGGGCGTTCGTCAACATCAGCGACCTGGAGCAATCCATTGGCTTCGTCGACCGCCTTTACCTTTTGGAGAAGCCTGAAGGTGGCGGCTATGTTGGCGCCACGCCCTTCATGAGTGTCACCCGGCAAAAAAACAACACCCTGACGAGCAAGTTGTTGAGCCAGGCGGAAACCCGTGAGCTCTACGCGTACAATCTCGAGTTCTTTGAAAGGCTCGAGGCGCTTCAGGACGGCCGTCAAGGTGCAAGTCCATGGTACAACGACCCGCAACAGCGCAGCCAGTTCGAGGCGCAGTTGACGCGAACGCTGGAACGCAACCACATGACCCCGGGCGGTATTGTGCTGCCGACTGCCGAGCAGGGCAACGATCAGCGTGATATCAAAGGCAACAACCTGAACAAAGTGTTATGGGAAAAAGACTTCGCCAAGGCCGTGTGGCAGCACGACGCCACAGATGATTTGCTGTTCGGCCTCTCGCAGAAGTTGTCTACCACTATCGCTCAGGAAAAACTGATAAGCCTGCGCAAGAACGGTTATCTGGACAGCGATCTGGCTGCCGCGAAACAGGTGTTGCCGGACTTGTATCAAGCGCTCAAATTGCGGGCGCAGGCGGAAGAGCAGGCGTACGTCAATGCTGAAAACAGCAAGCGGGATCCAAGGGATAAACGCCCGCCTCTGAGCGTCAATCTGTCTGCCATCGAGGGGGCGACCTCCGACAAGCTGGTCAAATTGCTGCTCAGCGCACCACCGTATTTGCAAATCAGCGATACCACGCTGCGCTCGAGCGTGGCTGCATTCCTGGAGACCACGGCGGGCAAGTCACTGCGCAAACAGGTGTTGTTCCACGTCCTGCGTCCTGTAGCGGAAACTGCTGCTGTCAGCAGCCCGAATACGACCTACGCGCATTCGGGCATGGAAGGCCATGATGGGCCCGACGTGAGCATCAACAACCGCGTGGCGCAACCCGATCCTTACCTGATACTGAATGCCAAATTTGAAAGTTTGGCCTACCAGGAGGGCAATTACGTCATCCTCGACGACAAGTACCAAAGCTATTCTCAGTTCGTGCCGGACACCAACAAGAACAGCACGCTGTACATGCGTGATCTGGATACACCTTTTGTAGGGGGTATTTCGGGCACCACGAAAATGGTCACCAAGGCACTGTCGGGGAAAGACGTGTTTGGCCGAGCGCTGACACTCAAGGAATATTGGCAGTTCCAGATGGCCAACGCCGCTTTCATGATTCGCAACGGCTACCATTCGTTCTTCGAGACACTCTACGTGGCAGCACGCTACGAGCCGACGCTGCCAGGTGGCGTTGGGCACAAGCTGCTGGACATGTTTGACCGATATCGAGTGCTGGGTGCCGGCAGTGAACTGCAGGGCAGTGTCTATGAAGAGGTCATGGCACTCGTGCTACCTGTCGTCAATCAGGGGTTGCCGGCAGCAGAGCAATTCAATGCCCCGTCATACGACCGCTTCGGCCCTCGCCTGCAACCACTGGGTAGTGAATCACTGCCCTACAGGACACTGCAGGAGAAGATTCAGTTGGTAGGGGAGGTTTACGAACGGCTTACCCGTGAGCTGCGCCTGGGGGACGAAGTCCTGACACCGGGCTTCAAACAGCTGAGCACAGCCGAACTGGCCGCTCTCGACTTGGCGGCAGCCAAGCTGCATCTCAAGTCCGAACTGGACAACATACTGGGTGTACAACGTCGGCAAGGGTTCGCCGGACCACTCGATTTCGATGATGCCCAACGTGATCGAATTGCCGATTTGGCCGTGGAAGGGATTCTGCGCCAGGACTTCGGCAAACGCTCGGAGTTGATGCTGTACCTGGAATCGCTGGGCTTCTCGTTTGCCGCCAAGGGCAATCCAGCGCGTTTGCTGACCTTCTGGTCCGACGATTTCCAAGGTTACAAAAGCGTTCTTGACGGCGCGTTGACCGCTCAAGGCAAAGCGGGCATAGCCACCGATTACGATGTGGCGGCGCTGGATTTCGTCCACCAACTGCGTAATACCCTCGTCGGTCATGCCAAGGGCGGGCCATTGGCGGATGCGGCGTTCCAGGGTTCGCTGACCGTTGCCGGCTTTCTCAGTTCTGTCTATGCCGCCAGTACCGCCGATCTCGGCGGAACCGTCTATGTGATGTCCAAGGGAGGCTTGAAGGTCAACAGTTACTTCTGGAACGCTGAATTGCCCATCCTGCGGGCCTTGCAGAAGGCAGGAGTGGTGGGCGAGTTGAAAGTGCTCCACGAGCCGTATGGCAATTATGAAGGCAAGCCACTCACCGACATCGGATCGCCACTGACCAGTGCCGATGTCAAAGTCCTGGCCAACCCCAAGTACCTGCCTCCGGCGTTCGCCGATGAGATGAACGCGGCGGCGCACAAACGTTGGGTCGAAAGTGGGCCTAGGGCGATTCTGATCAGCTTGCACCAAGAGGTGAAGCGTTACATCGATACCCACACGGGCTCCGGCCGTAACGCGGCAATGATCGCATTGCTCAAACAGACCACCGACAAGCTGCTTGAACTCAATGCCATGGACGCCCTGTCAGCCAGCGAGCGAATCGCCGCTGCCCGAGGCGACCTGGTGATGCCTGGAGCACTTTGGAGCACTGCTGAGCTGGTCAAGCAGGCCAGTGTGTTCGGCAAGCGCCAAGGGGAATCCTACGTCAGCATCCAGCATCTGCTGGACAGCTGGCACGCCTCCACGAAACGCGGGGCTTTCACCTTCGCCGGGGATCCCAACAAGCTGTACCTCGAGTTGCCGTTCAAGGGTAATGTGCTTGAACGCTACACCGATCAGTTGCAGCGCCTGTTGCCATTCGACCTTCTACGCAGCGCCTGGGATATCGAAGTCGACAACAAGAGTGCCGAGGGTCTGTTGATCCTTAAGAATCGCGCCGGTGCGACGACGGAAGTGCGTTTCGAGCCCGCCACCACCGTCGAGCAGAAACGCGCTCAGCAACGCCAGCTGGCATCGTTGCAGCGTTTGATGCTGGTCAATTTCAGCGCCGAGACATTGCCGGCCACGCTGAGCATTCAGGGGGCGCAGATATTCAGCGGCACGCGTGTCCTTGCCACCTTGGCAAACGGCGTCTGGGCCACCGACGAAGCTGCGATCAGTGCGGTACAGCGAGTGGCCAGCGGGCCACTGGCTGATGCTCCGCTGCACAACCAGCAGGTCGGCAACTGGTCCACTGTAGTCGTCCACGCCAACCCGGAAGGTGGTGACAGCCAGTATCGGGCTCAGATCATCATTCAGAGTGAGAACGATCCCGCAGTTGCCAAAGCCGCCGCGAATCTGGCCGGTAAACATCCGGACAAGAGCCTTGTGGTGCAGCTCGATGCTTCGGGGCAAATGCGGCTGGTTCATGGCGATCCGGGTTTGTTCCAGAACCTCCATGCCAACGACAAGGTACGCTGGCAGGTGGTAGGGCACGGGCGTGGGCCTGTCCAGGCGCGTACGCTCGGTGGGCTCGATGCCGAGCAATGGGCAATGCACCTGGATCGCTTCCAACAAGCGTTGCACGCGCAATACGGTATCGGTTCGGTACCCGCACGTATCAGCCTGGTCGGTTGCTCGCTTGAAGATGCCGAGCAACAGGCAGGCTTTGGTCGCCAACTTGTTGCTGCATTGCAAACCCCTGGGCTGGAGGTCTCAGTACGTAGCGCCAATGTCTCGGTGGACAGTGAAGGACGCAAGCTGACCCTCGATGCCAGCGGCGAATGGGTCCACAGCGATGGCACCAACAAGCGGGTGTTGAGCTGGACGCGAGCACAAGGGGTGCTTGAAAGGGACGAATACGTCGCCGCCAGCGTCCTGCTCGGACGCGAGGGTATTGATGTAGTGGCGTTGCTTGACGATCTCGGGCAAGGCCGGATCAAACCAGAGCAGCTTGGCGCCGCGCAGGAGTATGCGTTGAGCAGGCTGTTCCCGGGGGCCGATGAACGACTGGATCAAGCGGCGTTGCGCGCGCTGCTGGACAACCCATTGAAGGTCGCCCAACTGCAAGATGCGCTGGATGGATTGGTCAAGCGCTATCAGAACAGCACGGAGCTGGAAAGCGTCGGTGCCCGGCAGATGGTGCAAACGATGCTTGATGAGCAACAACGCATGGCTGAATCGGGCCTTGCCTCGGCCGAGGGTGAAAGGTTCGCCACAGCGATGCTTGATAACGTGCTGGATGCTGATGTCGACCGTAGTCGTATCGTGAGCCACCTCGACCCCGACAGCCATGTCGAACGCCTGCGTGCTCGCAACCGCCAGCAACTGCTGGCTGCCGGTAATGTGTTGTTCGATGGCCCTGCCAAGAACGCCTTCGGCCAGGCGACTGCGGTGGTGCAAGGTTCCTTGCCAGCCGTGCTGCTGCATGACATGGGTTTGCTGGTGGACGGCAAGCCGCTCACCGCCGGCTTGTTGGCAAGCCAGGGCGGCAAGCTGCGTGCGGACCAGCAACTGACATTCGACTCGGTTCGGTTCAACTATGAAATGTCAAAAGTGCCGCTGCAGCCCGAGCTGGTCGAGCTGTCGCGCTTGGTCAGTACTTTGGTGGAGCGCAGCCGCGGTAGCAATGTTGCCTTGTTCAGCGCCGAGAGCGTCCCGCAGGAGGCACTTAAGTACATCAACGTGCTGAGGGACTATTCCGGCCCTCGCCTGGAGGTGGAAATCGCCAAGGCCGCGCAGGCCGCATTGGGTACACGGCTGGGTGAGCGCGCTCAGTGGCTGGCGCAGGCAGGCGGCCTCAGCGTGGACGAGCGGCGCAAGGTCCAGAACCTCTACGAGCTGGCGCGAGATGTGGGTGGTTTCGATCTCGACCGGTTCAAGCGACTGCAGGCACAGAACCCGGGGGTGTCGGGGGATCAGATCCTGCAGTCGATGGCGCTGGATGCGGCGGAAAACCGAGTCGCTCCAGGGCAGGACACTGAGAAGGTGTTGCAGGCCGCACGCTGGACAGAGCAGCAGGCCACTTCGTTCATGCTTGAACGTGGCTTACTGGGTAAAAGTGGTGCCTCGTTCAATGTCAACCGTGCAGCCTTCGAGCGTTTTGTCGAAAGTGCAAGCGGCATGGACCGTGTACGCCTGGCGTCTGCAATGCTCAAGCTCGCCCCTGATCAGCACCTGGCCATCAAGCGTGCACTGGAGGTTTCTGCAGATGCGCGCGTGCGAACGCTCGTCGACACAGTCGATACGCAGCGCTCCAGCAAACCGAGCAGAGCGGTGGTAGCGGCTGACCGCTTCGGAACCGCACTGGATGTCTTCGAAACGCTGAACTCCGTGCGCGACCTGATCGGCAATTGGCAGCACATGAGCTCAACGGACAAAGGGCTCAACCTGACCGGACTGATCGGTGGCGTGGCCATGTCGCCATTGAGCGCCGCAATTGCCAAGGCCGTGTCTGCGGCGGGCAAGGCACTGGGGGCGGTAAGTTCGTTCTCCAAGGCGGCCACGGTGATCAGGGGGGGCGTGCTGGATGCTGCGCTGGCGCCGGTGACCTTCGCCGGAATCGGCCTGCAATGGCAGTCCTTCTGGTCGGGCAATGGCGACATGGGCAGCTACGAGTACAAGAGCCTGGTGGCCAACACGGTGATCACCACCGTGACCACAGCCGTCAGCCTGGCACTGACTGGCGTATCCATTGCCGCCTCGCTGAGCAGCGCGGTGGCCGCCTCGGTGCTGGGCACGCTGGCTGCGTCGGCAGGGCCGATCGGGGTGGCGATTGCGGCCGCCGGCTTTATCATCAACGGGGTCGTGCAGGGGGCCATGCAGCTCGCCGAATTCGGTGACTATTTCGCCAGCACCGCTGACCAGGTCGCTCAGTTCTTCGCCGCCTGGGTGGGTGTTGAAACCGACGCGCTCAAGCGCGCGAGGGTCGAGAAGGAAGCTGTCGGTGCCGCGAGCGAGTTGCGCAATACCCTCAACAGCGATTGGGAGAAGACCAAGCTCTACCTTTCCGATCTGTTCGCCAAGGACCAGTATGGCTATCTGAACTACCGCGACCGCGACAACAAAGTGGCCCACGGTACGCTGAAGTCGGGCGAGGATTTCTACTACGCCTTGCAGCACCAGGTGGCCTACGGTGCGATGAATCGGGTCGCTACACAGATGCCCAACGACGGTGGCCAAGTCTGGATGGAGATGGGTAACCAGCATCCTGACTTCCAAGCGGTGGGTAGCCAGGACAAGCGCAATCTTTTCAATCTTGCCGGTCAGGCACTGTCCACGGCGACGGGGGGACGTCTGTCCGATGCGTTCAACCTGGACGCGGGCACGCGTATTCGCCAGATCGACGCCGGGAGCCTGGACCCGCAGCAACTGCAACAAGGGTTGAACGAGAACGACAGCCTGATGTTCGATGCTCAAGGAATGGATGTCGCTCTGGCGAGCGATACCGATGGGGCCATGACATTGAGTTATCGCGGCTCGCGAGTGCTGCGTGACGGGCTGACCAACCGCTCAGGGTCTTCTCGCCCGGCAGTGACACAGGCGGTCGATCGCCAGGTGCGTGTGCAGGGTGTCGAGAGCTATGTGCTGCATGGCGCGAACAAAGCCGACGTGCGAGGATCCACGCGTCAGGAGTTCTTCGACGTGGCGGGGACGCAGGTGACAATCCAGGGCGGAGCCGGTGAGGGTAATGTCTATTCCGTCAACAAGGGCAACCGCATCGCCAGCACGAGTAACGATACTGCTCTGTGGAGCGCGGTCAACGCGACGATCAGCCTGCAGGGCGCCCGCAATGCACAAGGTGAGTTGCAAGCGTCGCAGACACTGCAGGTCAGCCTGTCGTCGCGTTACAGCCAGATCAGCTTACGGCGCAATGGCCAGGCCATCGAGCTGAATGATGGCAAGGGTGTCCTCACTGTCCTGGGGCTGTACCACGCGGATGGCTCGGTGGACAACGGCAAGGTTTTGCAATTGTTGGACGCCAACAAGTACAGCTTCTCGCTGCCAGGGCTGGGCCTGATCGACGACCAGTGGCGTTCCCTGGAAACCATGGCCAAGACCTTTGTGTTCGGAGCCGACCCACAACGCGCTATCCAGCGACTGAGCAACGACCAAGCGGTCAACACTTATGCGCTGAAAGCCGGGGCGGGTCATTTTCGAGCGGCGTTTCACACCAACCAGCTGATGCAGTTCATGCTTGAGGCGCCTTTGACGTCTCTGAGTTTCAGCATCATCGATGACACGCTGACAATTCGCTCCAACGACAAAGAACAACCATTGCAACTCAGTATCGAGAATTATCAAGATGCCAAAGATCGGCAGTTACTTAAACTCTGGCTGCAAGATAATGATGACAATGGGAAATCCCGGCTGGTGGAAATCGCCCTGCCAGCGATTCAGGAAGGGGGTGATCAGCCTCTGACTGCAGTAGACAGTCACCAGGCTGATGCAGAAATAGACAAGGCAATGGCCAGCCTGGTCAAGACGCACAGAGTGGCATCCATCACGCGCTTGAACTTGCTCACCAGCACAGAGAGCTACGAAGTTGACGCTTTGGCGAATCCTCAGGTTTCCCTCGTAATGCCACCCAGTTGGCTGTTGAAGGGCCGACCTGAAATTCAACTCAAACAGGTCCGGCTGGGTGACGATTTAGTGTTGTATTACGCCAATCGGCTGAGCGCCAGCGGCCTGATGCAGACACCGCACTTACGTGTCCGTCAATATTTTACCCAGCCTACTGATTCTGCGCTAAGGATCCGATACGACCTGAAAACGTTTGATCTGAAGGTGGCGGTCGATCAGCACCTTGGCGATGAGCGCAATGAAATACTTGATGCGACGCAATCAAGCAACCTGGCGGGGGGGAGGGGAAGCGACCGTTATAAGGTCGATGTAGCGTCGACTGCCCTGGTAACGTTGGACAACATGTCCATGGACAGCAAGCTGGATACCCTGGAACTTCGAGGCGACATCGCGCTTGATCGCTTGGGATTAAGAGTAGTCGGTGATGATCTTCAGTTACTGGTCTTTGATACACCCGCTGCGACGCATCGGCGAGTGGAAGGTGGGTACGGAACGCCAAGGAAGACGATTGTGTTGAAAAACTACGTCGTCGACAGCCGAGCTCGCCATCTGCAGTTGGAGCTGCAGGGCCAACTGTACAGCCTGCCTGAGGTTGATGCAGAGAGTGGCTATTTCATTCACATGCCACAAGCTGCCAATGCGGTATTGGGCATCGGCATCCATGGCCTACGTGTTTCTCCGTTCGCGCCGGCCAACAGCCAAGTGGTCACGCTGGAGAGACCCTTGGGTGATTATCTGTCTGCCGTGGGTGGGCAGGGTTATGACCTGACGCTTGTTAAAGATGGGCAGAGCGTGGTGTTGCGTGATTACTACCGAAACCCACAGAGCGTGAGATTCAGTTGGTTTGATGCTTCGCAGAACCGTATGCAGATGCACGCGAATGTCGTGTTTCCGCCGAACTACCGGAGCACCGAACTGGCTTTGCTCCAGGAATTGAACGTCCCTGTGGCCGATCGGATGGCATTTATCAACAATGCTGTCACTTCACGCGAAGATATTCAGGCGCTCATCAACCTTGAAGCCGGGGCCCGTGCCGAATCCTTCACGAAGTTGCCCGACACACAGGACTTCAGTGTCTATGTTCGGGTCCTGCCCGACCCACGCGGCGAGCAGATGTTGTTTGGCACCGGCGGTTCTTCAAACGAAGGCTTCCAAGTGGTGATCGATAGCGAACGCCGCCTGGGGTTCAGTAGTTTCTCCCGAGGTAGCTCGAGCGCCGTGATCGAGCGGGTTGATTTCGGTGGATTCCACGCACCAGCGATAAACTCCACGCAATTGGACTTGTCCTCGGGTGAACTGGTGCTTCGATTCAGGGAGAATCGTTACATTGATGTCTACGCACCGAACAACGGCATACCCCTCCTGCTCAGGAAGTACGATTTGGGCGAAGGTGGTTCGTCAAGAGACTCGGCAGGTTTCGCCCGCGCAACACTTAGTGCGACACGCGGCTTGAGCAACATCGTGCGCAGTTCGTTGTCACTTACACCCAAGGTGCTCAATGGTGTCGCTACCGACGCGCAGATGCGTGCCATTTTCAATAGCGATGGCGACAATTGGGGCGTGATGTCTGAACAGGCTAAAAAGTATTTGCGAGTCAAGGGGGTGTCGGAGACCGTCGTTGGCGAACTAGGGATGGGGGACGTTCTGACGCGCGCAAACCTGGAGAAGGTTGTTGACCTCCACCTGCGTGGGCAAGGGCAGTTGTCGGCCTCCTTCATGGTTGACTATGTACTGTCCGGTCGCAATTGGATCCTCAACCAGGCGCACGCCGAGTACGCCGTCAACCTGGAGAAGTTGCAGGTTGACGGGACTTTCATCACCCGGGCGTTCAACTATGGTCTTTCGCTGGACGAAGCAGCCGTCTACCTCAACGCTCGGTCAGCAGCTTGGCCAGGCAGGGACATGCTGTTGAACTTTGCCCTGGCCTTGCGCGGCGATGATCGCAATTATCTGGATAATGACCTTCAGGCAATTCGCAATAGCAACGGTATAGGGGCCGACAACCGTGCAAAGTTCTACTTCCGCCCAGAAAGTGCTGTAGATGCCCAGGTACTGCAGGCTGCTCTGATGCATAAAGGCTACTTGCCGTCACGTGCCGAGCAACTGGCCCAGCGCATGGTCGCCATCCACTCCCTGGACTACCGTCGTGTCGATAGCCTGCTCAAGGCGGGTATTGCCAATGATGCCCTGCTCGGACGGCTGGTGGCTGCCGGTGTCGATGGGGAGGATGTGGTGGCCGGCAACAGTGAGCGCCAACACTACGAAACAGGTAGCCGTGGGGAACGCATCAAGGTCAGTAGCAGTGACAACCTGTCGCAGTTCTCCTCGCGCAGCTCGTCGCAGTTCTACTCCAGGCAGTACCTGCGTGTGGACGGTGATGGCAACGTCCATCAACTGGGCGATCAACCCTATGACTTGGCCAGCTTCAATCAGCAGCAGCGCGGCATTGGCTTGCCTGCCTATACAACGGTTGAGCAGGCGCTGGCATCTGTCCACGGTTCGCGGTTGCGCGACAATTTCCGTTATACCTTCCAGCCCGGTCAGATGCTGGGGGCCAACGGCAACACGTTGACCTACCAGCAGATCGGCAGCGGTGATCGCGATGGCGCATTGGCGCTGTGGGAGCAAGGTGCCATTGAGCGCGCCGATGGTGAAGTACCAACTGAGCAAAGCTGGTTCGGTCGAAGCGCGCCAGGCAACCTGGTCGACGGCTTCGACCAGGCTGGCGAAGCGTTCGCCTGGCGTGCGGCCAGCAACATGGGCTTCGGTGACCAGTCCAGCAAGGTGGCAGATGTGCAATTCGTGTCCGGTGCGCTTACGCCAGAGATGGAAGCAAAGGCCAGTTACCTGCGTTTCGACCTGAAGCACAAGGTGGTATTGACCGCGCTCAGCGTGCATACCCAGAACAGCGTGGCCCAGGAAGGCCAGGCGGACACGACGCGCAGTGGCACCTACCGAGTCGAAGCCTTGCGTTCCGACAACGACTGGACGGCAGTGTCTGGCGAGCTGAGCTGGAGCGGCCAGCAGGACATGATGCGTGTGGCGATCAACACTCAGGGTGTCCCGTACCAGCACTATCGGCTGCGTGGCATTTCGGGGAGTTATGATCGTGATCGCTGGATCAAGGAAGTCACTTTCGAAACCGCTGCCGTTCCAGTCGTACAGGACAGCGCAGGGCAACTGGCGAAATTGAGCGGGGCCATGGCCACATTCCCGGACGCGGGGGTAGCCAGTAGCACCGGGACGCCTGCGCGCCAGGCCGAACGACCGCTATTGACGTCACCGTTGGCTTGACGCCGTGACGGTCGGCTGGCGGGACAGTACCCCGCCAGCCGCTTCCTGTTTTCCCTGCGGAACTTCATATCCATGCGTACGCCAATCAATTCCATTCGGCGGGCCGCCGCTGGCCTGCTGTTTGCCATCGCAACGCCCATGACACCTGCCAGCGCTGCCAACAGCGATCTCTGGCAGGTCTACCTTGATGCCGCCCAGAACAACAGCGAGCTGGCTGCGGCCCGCTCCGACCAGGCCGCCCGCGCCGAGGCGGTGCCGCAGGCGCGCGCCGGCCTGCTGCCAACCCTGTCGGCCGGTGCCGAACTGAACAACAACAGCACTCACCTGAACCAACCTGCGCAAGCAACCCGACGCAGCGGCACCAGTTACCAGGTCACGCTCAACCAGCCGGTGTTCCGCGCCGACCGCTGGTTCGGCCTCAAGGCTGCCCAGGCCCAGAGCGACCAGGCGCTGCTGGAACTGTCCGCTACCGAACAGAAGTTGATGCTCGACAGCGCCGAGGCTTACTTCGGCCTGCTCAAGGCCCAGGATGGACTGGCCGCCAGCAAGGCCGAGGAGGCCGCGTTCCTGCGTCAGCTGGACCGTGCCCGCAAAGGCTTGCAGCTCGGCCTGTCCGATCGTACCGATGTACTGCAGGCCCAGGCCGGCCACGACAGTGCACGGGCCACCCGCATCGTCGCGCAAAAACGCCTGGAGGACACCTTCGAGGCCCTCGACACCCTGACCCACCAACGCTACACGGCGATCCAGGGTATGCGCCATGACATGCCGCTGGCTTTGCCAAACCCCAATGACGCCCGGACTTGGGTCGACACTGCCATGCGCCAGAATCTGTCGCTGCAGGCTAGTCAGCACGCGCGGGAAGCCGCCCAGCACACGCTGAGCGCACGCAAGGCTGGGCACCTGCCAACCTTGGACGCGATGTTGCGTTATCAGACCGGTGACAACGACAATCTTGGTTATGGCAACAGCGAGCTGCGCGGTGGCGGCTATGGCGGCGGCGTCGAACAGCGTTCGATCAACCTGCAACTGAACATACCGTTGTTCAGCGGCGGGCAGACCCGCTCGCAAGTGCGCGAAGCCAGCCAGCGTCTCAGCCAGCGCGAGTTTCTCAATGATCACCTGCAACGCCAGGTGGTGGAGCAGACCCGCAACCTCCACCGCAGCCTCAACAGCGGCGTCGAGCAGGTCCAGGCGCGCCGCCAGTCGATCATCTCCAACCAGGGCGCAGTGCTGGCTTCGCAAATGGGCCTGCAGGTCGGTACCCGCAACCTCGTCGATGTGCTGGAAGCCCAACGTCAGTTGTACAACGCGGTACGTGAGTACAACGACAGCCGGTATGACTACATCCTCGACTCGCTACGTCTCAAGCAGTCCGTCGGCACCCTGGCCCCGGAAGATCTGAAGGCACTTTGCGATTATCTCAAAGCCGATTACGATCCGGATCGGGATTTCCTGCCACCGGAATTCCCTCACAGCCTGGCGCGCCGTTGACCTGCGGCGCCAGATCGGCGGTGCGGGGAGGGCGCATGCCATGATTGTGAACTGTTTCGACCGTCGCCGGCGGGAGTGCCTGTCGTGGTGCCTGATCGTCGCCATCTTGGCTGGCATGGGCATCGGCGCCTATTATCGCAATCATGTCGAAAGCCGGTTCGTTACCGAGGTGCAGCAACAAAACCAGGAGCGTGCCATCGACCTTGGTGACTGGAATGTCGATGGTTTTGCGATTGGTGCATTGTCGATGCTGGGTCGACACAACACCGCGCTGAAAGCCGTGATCGACCAACCCGTGGCGCAGGCGCGCCAAGTGGCCGCCATGCCATTGAAGACCCTGGCCATGGTGGTAGGGGCCGACCATGCATTCGTTGCCAACCGCGAAGGCGTGATCGTTGCCGCCTACGACAGTCTGGAGCGGTCAGTGGTGGGGCTTGACGTCGGATTCAGGCCCTACTTCAGAACAGCGCTGCAAGGCGGACGCAGTGTCTATGGCGCTATCAGCAGCACCACGGGGCAGCGCATGTTCTACATGGCCGCGCCTGTCTATGAATCACAGAACAAGCATGACCGGATCATTGGGGTATTGGTAGCGCGGTTCGATGCCCGCACGCTCGAGGCAGGCTTCAACAAGCCACGCAGCAACGACCTGGTGCTGGTGATGTCTCCCAACGGCATCGTGCTGGCCTCCAATGCGCCACAGTTCGTACTCAAAGCCGATCACCCGTGGACACCGGCAATGTTCTCCGGCGATATCCGCCGGCAGTTCAGCGATCATTCTTTTTCCGGCGGGGTGCCTGAACCCTTGCCATTCGAGTTGGGACGCCCGGTGGTGGAGGTGGAGGGCCAGCGCTACGCGGTGGCTCGGAACAGTTTCGACTGGAGCGACCCGGGAGGGCCCTGGTCGGTCGTGACCCTGAGCAATTTGAACCAGGTGCTGACCGATGGCCAGGTACTGCTGGTTTCAGGCGCTAGCGCGCTTTTTCTGATGCTGCTGATGTGGGCCGGCCTGCGGCGGTTGTCCGACGCACGTCAGCACCAACGCGACGTGCAGCGGATCGAGCAGAGCGAACGAAGACTGGACCTTGCGTTGCAAAGTGGCGCGCTGGGCCTGTGGGACTGGCACGTTAGCCTTGGCATCATCGTCAACAACGATGTTTGGTTGCGCATTCTTGGCTATTGCAAAGGTGAATTGGACCAGACCCTCGGCAATGGGCTTGAGCGCTGGGCCGGCCTGGTGCATCCGGATGACCGCGCGCAGGTATTGGCCAAACTGTATGCCCATATCGACAACCAAACCGACGAGTATCGCGCCGAGTACCGCATGCTCAGCAAAAGCGGGCAGTGGCTGTGGGTGCTGGACATCGGCCGGGTCATGGAACGAGACATCCACGGTGCAGCCACGCGGGTAACCGGCGTACTGCAGGACATCAGTGCGATGGTTGACGTACAGCAGACAGTCGTCGAGAGCCAGACCAAACTCAGTTCGATGATCGGCAACATCCCGGGTGCGGTGTTTCGCAGCCTTCCGGACCGGGAGCGCACGATGCTGTTCGTCAGTGACGCGATCGAAGCGATCTGTGGCGTTTCGGCTCAAGCGTTCATCGCCGGGAAACCCTTGCGCGATCTGGTCCATCCCGATGATCTGGCCGTGTTCGATCGGAGCCTGGAAAACCCGGATTATGTCCTCGAGTACCGCATCATTGCGACCGATGGGGCTATTCGCTGGCTGTATGACAAAGGCCAGATCATCAGGCAGGACGGGCTACCCCAGTACCTGGACGGAGTGATCTTCGACATTAGCGAACGCAAGGCATCCGAGGCCTTGCTTCAGCACTCCCGGCAGCAGGCCGAGCTGGCTATCCAGGCCAAGTCGGCGTTTCTCGACACTATGTCCCATGAGATTCGCACACCGCTCAATGCGGTCATTGGCATGGCCCATCTGGTGCTCGACATGCCATTGGAGTCCAGGCAACGGCGTTATATCGAGAAGATGGACCGGGCGGCCAAGCACCTGGTCACTCTCGTCAACGGGATGCTGGATCTGTCTGGGATCGAATCCGGGAAACTCAAGCTGGAACAGGTGACCTTCAATCTTGTCGACCTGCTTGATGAGGTAATGGGGCTGGTAAGTTCGCGTCTCCAGCAAAAGACGATCGAGTTGCGTACAGAGATCCCGCAGGCTCTGAGAGGAGCGTTCATCGGCGATCCGCATCGGTTGCAGCAGGTCTTCATCAATCTTATGGACAACGCGATCAAGTTCACCGAGTCAGGGAGCGTGACGATCGATGCCAATCTCCTGAAACAATGGCAGGACGACATCGAGCTTGAGTTCATCGTTCGCGATACCGGTGTGGGTATGACCCCACAGCAATGCGCCCGCCTGTTCGATGCGTTCGTCCAGGCTGATGCATCCATCAGTCGGCGTTACGGCGGCACGGGGCTGGGGCTGGCGATCTGCAAACGTATCGTGCAAATGATGGGTGGCACCATCGAGGTGCAGAGCATTGAGGGGCAGGGCAGCTCGTTTCGCTTCAACGTATGCTTACGTATCGCACAGGCTCCGTTGAGCGAGCCGGTAGGTGAGGACAGCCAAGAGGAGCGAGCGCTTTCACTGTTGGGGGCACGTGTGTTGGTGGTGGAAGACAACACGCTTAATCAGGAAGTCTTCATGGACCTGTTGCAGCGTGCAGGCGTTCGAGTCGTCATCGCAGGCAACGGTCAGGACGCCTTGGCGATTCTGGCTCGGGACACAGCGTTCGATGCCGTGCTCATGGACTGCCAGATGCCCATTCTGGACGGCTACCAGGCCACAGCCAGGATCCGTCAGGAGCTGCACCTTCACTGTCTGCCGGTCATCGCGGTAACTGCCAATCTGCCCGGCGAAGTTCAGGCTAGAGTCTTGTCGGCGGGGATGAATGACTGCATCGTGAAACCCTTGGAAGTCAAGATGTTCTACCGCACCCTGTGCCGCTGGATTGGCCGAGGCACGCGGCCAGCCGATGAAAGCGCAGTCCCCCCGTACGCACCCGGGGGGGCGGGAGGCATAGACCTGGCACATGGCCTTGCGGTAGCGGGCCATGACCCTGCTTTGCATCAACGCCTTTTGCGCATGTTCCTGCGTGACAACCAAGTGCTTCTGGCGCAACTTTGGTCAGCTCATGAAAGCAATGACAGGCCTTCCCTGGCTGCGTTGGCCCATGGCTTGCGTGGCAGTGCCGGACATATTGGCGCGATGACCGTTCAGGCGGCAGCTGCCAGGCTCGAGCAAGGTGCCGCGAGTGACGAGGATACCCTTGCGCCGATGTTGGCACTCAGTGGCTGTCTGCAAACGTTGCTGGCCACTCTGGCGTCGATAGCGTCGCTTGACCCAGGCATTTCACCCCTAGGTAAAGACGCTGGCTCAGGGATTTCTCCAGCTGAAGTGGAGCGATTGGCAGGCCTGCTACTGCAGAACAACGCCCAGGCGCTTGAGGTGGTTGAAGCGCTGTGCCAGAGGGACGCGGGCGGGCAACTGCTGGAGGTACGTGAAGCCATTTACCGTATGGACTTCACCTATGCTCATCGACTGCTGAGCGCCACTCAGCGCTAGGCTCTGTATGAAAAGCCTTGATACTCGGTGATGCTGCGTTGAAAACAGCCTCGCAATGCTCATTTACAACCCGTAAAGTCGGGCGCGACTCCGACCGTTCCTCGGCTGTTTTTGCCTTGCCTGACCTTCGTCTCAAGACGTTTCATACAGACCCTAGATTCCTACAAGGACCAGGATGAAAGCTTCTGGGAGCATCACAGGGCAGCTAGCGTAAGCAGGGGCGTGGATGGCAAGGTTGGCAGGTCAGGTCCGTTGCCAGCTGGCGAGCACTGCCTGGCAACGGCCGATTCGTTCGTTGCAGGCCTCGATCAACAACTCGTGCAACTGACGTAATGACGCGGTGATTCGCGAGCGGTGGGAAACCACCAGGCTCAGAGGCACCAGGTCGCCACTCCAGCCGGGCAACAGCGGCACAAGCTGGCCGGCCTGCAAGTCCTGCGCAACGTTGAGCAAGGGCAGGTAGCAGATCCCTTGACCTGCCAGCGCCCAGCGCCTCGCCATGTCGCCGTCGTCGCAGCAGAACAGCCCTTGGACCCGCGCATGCACGACCTCACCCGCGTTGTGGAAGCGCCAATGCGATTCGGCCTTGCCCAGGTTGTGGCTGACAATACAGTCATGCGCGCCCAACTGCTCAGGGTGCTCCGGTGCAGAATGCGCTGCCAGGTAAGCCGGTGACGCACAGGCGACGAAGTGGTGTTGCTTGATTATCGGCAGTTCGACCAGGTCCAGTGCCAGGGTGCGGCCGAAACGTAATGCGGCATCGAAACGCCCTGTGAACAGATCCTCTTCTCTGTCATCCAGCGAGAGGCGAATCTGCAGTTTCGGTTGCTGTTGCTTCTGGTGCAGCAACAGGTCGAGCAGCAGGTTGCGCCCGAGGTCGGAGGACACCGACAGCTCCAGCTGACCGTTATCCTGGGAGAGGGCGCGCTGGCCTTGGGCGAGAATCTTCAAGGCATGTTGTGCGCTATCCAGGTAGCACTTCCCCTCGCTGGTCAATTTCATCAAGCGCGTGGACCGAGTGAACAGCCGCACCCCCAGGCGGTTTTCAAGGCGCTTGAGTGCAAGGCTTGCCGCCGCCGGGGTGATGGACATGGCGCGTGCCGCAGGGGAAAGCCCTTGCAGTTCGGCGATGAGGACAAAGAGTTCGAGGTCTTCCAGGTTTGCCATGGTCAGCGCGCTCGCTCAACGGTCCAGGTGCGCACGGGCGATGCCCAGCAGGGTCGAGCACAGACTCTCGGTGTCACTGGGCAGGTTTGATGCCGCAGGGTGCGAGAGCATTGCACCAAGGGCCCGATCATGCCTAAGCGCCACGTTCGCCGCTGGCTGCAGCAGCGCCAAATGGTACGCCAGCACGAGCGCGAACAAGCGGGTGGACAGCGGGGCATGCTCCGGCAATGAGCTTGACGCCCCCCCGTCGAGCATGACATCTGCATGGCTGAGGTCCCAAGCCAGGTTCAGCACCGGGTCCTCGGCATTGGTGTGGCCGATGATCTCCTCGATCAGCAAACGACCGGCGCCAAGTGCCTGGGGCAGGCTGTCGTGCGGTTGGCCGAGGCCGATCAAGGCCAGGCAGGCCGCCGAACGTAACGCCCCCTGGTCGGGTTCGCTCAGCACATGACCGAGCAAGGCGGCGAAGCTGTCCAGCAACGCATCCAGGCGCAACCTTGGGTTATGCCGCAGTTGCAAGGCCAGGGCACTGATGAACCCTTCGCGCATGTCGCTGCCCGCCGTCGAGTCGCCATCGGGTTGGCAGGGGTGCAGCAGCTTGTCGCGATAGCCCAGGTGAGTGGCGACCCTGGCCAGCACGACCGGTGGTGAAATGGGTTTGGTGATGTAGTCCGATGCGCCGAGCAGGAACCCGAGTCGCTCATCCTCGACGCTGGTGCGAGAGGTCAGGAAGATCACCGGGATGCTGGCCGTGACCGCGTGCTTGCGCAGTTCGCCAAGCACCTGGAAGCCATCCATTTCCGGCATGGTAATGTCGAGGATGATCAGGTCGGGTTGGCTGTTCCTGGCCAGCTCCAGTCCCCGTGCGCTGCTCTTGGCCAGAAGCACCTCGTACTCGGCCGTGAGGACCTTCGACAGGATCACCAGCGATTGCGGATCGTCATCGATGGCCAGCAGGGTATATGGCTTGGCAGTGTGCGCGGTGGGCATGGTGACGACGCCTGTTCGGACTTGAGCGACAGGCAGCCTACCATTCAGATGGCGCGGATGTCCTGCGTCCCGGCCAACGACGTGCAGCGTTCGCGTAGAAAGGCCTGAAGGACCCTGACCCGTTCACTGACCTGAACCCTGTGCGGGCACATCAGGTAGACCGGCGCAGGCTCTCCCTGCCAGCCGGCGAACAAGACGCGCAACCTCCCGGCACGCACATCCGTGACGACATCGAGCCATGCCTTGTACACGATCCCGTGCCCGGCAAGCGCCCAGCGCCTGGCAACTTCGCCATCATCGCTGCGATAGTCGCCGCGGACCTTGACCTCGCAGAACTCGTCACCACGGCTGAAACGCCAGACATCGTAGGGGCGCCCATGACGCTGGTAGATGATCGCCGAGTGGGCGGCCAGCGCCTGAGGTGATGCAGGCTCCCCCTGGCGGGCAAGGTAGGCGGGGCTGGCGCAGGCGACCCGATGATGCGCCTCCAGCACCGGCAAGGCCACCAGGGTTGAATCGACCGGGACGCCGAACCGCAGGGCGACATCCACCGGTTCGCCGAACAGGTTGTTGGGGCGGTCATTGAGCAACAGATGCATCTGCAGGTGTGGGTGCGAGACGCGCAACTCATCCAACCAACCCAGCAGCACACTGCGGCCGAAGTCTGAAGGTGCCGCCAGTTGCAATACTCCGGCCAGACCCTGCTGCCCCCCGCGAATTGCCCGTTCTCCTTCGTCCAATGCTGCCAGGGCAAGCCGCGCGGCTTCCAGATAGCGCTCACCCTCCACAGTCAGGCGCTGCTGGCGCGTCGAGCGGGCGAACAGGCGAACCCCCAGGCGCGACTCCAGGCGCTTGAGCGTGAGGCTGGCTGCCGCAGGGCTGATGTCCAGCTCACGCGCCGCGGCCGAGAGGCTACCGGCGTCGGCGGTTCTGACCAGCACTTTCAACTCTGCCAGCCCTTGCATTTGTAAGCATTCCTTAAAAGTTATGTGCCAAAAGCCATATTTATCGCACATTTCCAATAAATGATCATGCAGACACCGACAGAGCGCGACGATGTCGCCCATGTCTCTCGCTTTCAAGTTCGACCACATATGACTACCAGCACCCCAGCCAAGCCCCCATCTGACCAGGAGCCTCCCATGTCCAGCCCGCAGCAACTCTTCACCCCATACGAACTCGGCGCCCTCACGCTGCCCAACCGCATCGTCATGGCGCCGATGACCCGCTCACGCAGCACCCAGCCTGGAGACGTGGCCAATGCGATGATGGCGCATTATTACGCCCAACGCGCCAGCGCCGGGCTGATCATCAGCGAGGCGACGCAGATCAGCCCCCAGGGCAAGGGCTACAGCTTCACCCCTGGTATCTACAGCGCCGAGCAAGTGGCAGGCTGGCGACAAGTCACCGATGCCGTGCATGCCAAGGGTGGGCGCATGTTCCTGCAGTTGTGGCATGTAGGACGGATGTCCCACGCCAGCTTCCACGACGATGGCCAGCCGGTGTCACCCTCCGCGCTGCGTGCCGATGCGCAGGTATGGGTGGTCGGTGACGATGGGGTAGGGCGGATGGTCGATGTCAGCGAGCCACGCGCCTTGAACCAGGAGGATATCCAGGCGGTGATCGAAGATTATCGCCTCGCCGCCCGGCATGCGCGCGAAGCCGGGTTCGATGGGGTCGAGATCCACGCCGGCAACGGCTATCTGATCGACCAGTTTTTGCGCACCACCTCGAACCTGCGCAATGACGAGTATGGCGGCAGCCGCGAGAACCGTATCCGTTTCCTGATCGACGTCACCCGGGCCGTCGCCGGGGAGATCGGCGCGCAATGTACCGGTGTACGCCTGGCCCCCTTTATCACCGCCCGTGGCATGAACTGCCCGGACGTGATCCCGACCATTCTTCAGGCTGCCCAGACGCTCGACACCTTGGGTATCGCCTATTTGCACCTGGCTGAAGCGGATTGGGACGACGCACCGCAGATTCCGCAACCCTTCCGGCATCAACTGCGCCGCGAATTCAGCGGTGCGATCATCGTGGCCGGGCGTTATACCCTGGCGCGCGGCCAGGCGCTGCTCGATGCCGGCCTGGTGGACCTGGTTGCCTTCGGCCGTCCCTTCGTCGCCAACCCTGACTTCCCCGTGCGGCTGCAGCATGACTGGCCGCTGGCCGAGTTCGAGGGCAGCCGCCTGTTCGGCGGTGACGAAGTGGGTTACAGCGACTATCCCGCCTATCAGTGACGTGGCGAACGAAGATAACCGGTGCTTCGAGCCGGATGATTGTCACTTGTGCAATGAAAGTGTTCATGGGCAGGGCTGATTAATCCCGGGCACTGAGCACGCCAGACTCGACACGCGCAATGCCGGTCTCCAACACGATGTACCGGTGCGATGAGCCGCGTGTTCCAACGGCTCGCTTATTGGCATTACCCCCAATCCGGAGGATTTCATGGGCATCCTTAAACTCGACCATTTCACCATCCGCACCCCGCTCTGGGTAGAAACCGCAGCGTTCTTCGAGCACGTGATCGGCCTGGTGCCAGGGCCCCGGCCGGGGTTTCTTTTCCCGGGTTACTGGATGTATGCCGGTGACCAGCCGCTGTTGCACATCGCCAGTGTCCAGGGCGACCCAAAGGAACTGCAGATGTACCTGGGCGACAAGCCAGGCGGGTATGGATCGGGTTCACTCGATCATGTGTCGCTGCGTTGCGAGGGACTGGTGCAAGTCCAGGCACGATTGCAATCCCTGGGTATTGCGTTTCGTGAACGCGTCATACCACAAATCGGCGAACACCAACTGTTTCTCGAGGACCCTAACGGCATAACCATCGAGATGATCTTCGACTACGTGCCGGGTAGCCGAATCGTTGGCCAGAGCATGCCGCACCTAGAGATTGAAGCGCCTCACACCGTCAGCGCAGATTGACCGCCGTTGGTTCGACAAGGATCTGCGGCGACCTGCCTCCTGCTTGAGTTTTCCTCGGCATGGCGTCCAGGCGCGCCTTGCGCGTGCTTGACAATAACAACAGCACAAGGACCTCACCATGAACATGCTCGACACGCCCGAATCACGCCTGCAAGCTGCCGGCCTGGCTTTGCCCAGACCGGCACCGGCACTGGGCAACTATGTACCCTGGAGCATCGTCGGCAATACGCTGATGACGTCTGGGCAGTTTCCCTGGGTCGATGGGCAATTGCAGTACCGAGGCCGCCTGGGGCGCGATCTCGACCTCGGCCAAGGCTATGCGGCCTGCCGCTTGGCGGCGTTGAACGCGATCGCACAGCTCAAGGATGCGGTGGGTGAATTGAGCCGGATCCGTCAGATTTACAGGCTCGAAGGCGTGCTCAATGTGGCCGAGGACTTCTACGATCATGCCAAGGCGCTGGATGGTGCTTCGGACCTGTTGGTGGAGGTCTTCAACGAGCGAGCCCGTCACACACGCATGATCTGGTCCAACCCCGTGATGCCCATGGACGGCTTCTGCCTGGTGTACCTGTTCGCTGAAATCGATGCCCAGTGAACGGGAGCCCTGATCATGATCCAGGCCAACAAACTGTTCTTCGCCAGTTGCCTGTTCCCGTTGATCAGTCGCGCTCGAGCCCGGCGAAGCGGCACGACAACCAGGCGTGCAACTGCCTCACCGCAGGCGACAACTGCTTGCGGTGCGGGCACACCAGGCTCAGCGGCATGATCGGCCCGGGGTGATCCTGCAACAGTACGACGAGTCGTCCGGCCAGCACGTCGTCGCTCACATCCAGCCAGGATTTGTAGGTGATCCCTTCGCCGGCCACGGCCCAGCGCCGGGCGATATCGGCATCGTCGCAGAGCAGGGCGCCACGCACCTGGACGGTCTGCGCCCCCAGTTGCCACTTGTCGTAGATCCGGCCTTGCTGCATGTACAGCAGGCACTGGTGTTCGCGCAGGTCTTCGGGGGCCTGCACCGCACCTTGCCGCGCCAGGTACTCCGGCGAGGCCACTAGCACCTTGCGGTTCCAAGGTGCCAGTGGCAGGGCGATATAGTTGGCGTCGGCGTTAAGGCCGTAGCGGATGGCGATATCCACCGGGTCACGGAACAGATCGGCGATCTGGTCGGAGAGAAAGAAGCGCAGGTTCAGCTGCGGGTGTTCGCGACGAAACGCCGTTAGCCAGGGCAGCAGCACGTTACGCCCCAGATCGGAGGGCGCGGCCACCTGCAATGTTCCGCTCAACTGGGCGCTTTCCCGATTCAGGTTGTCCCGCCCGTGTCGGAGGGCTTCCAGGGCCGCCAGGGCAGAAGGCAGGTACTGCTCGCCCTCGGCCGTCAGGCGCAGGCTGCGCGTAGTACGGGCGAACAGCCGCACATCCAGCTCACGCTCCAGGCGCTTGACCGCCTCGGCCGCCTGGCCGGGCAACAAATCGGCCTCGTGAGCCGCCGCGGTAAAACTGCCCAGCGCGGCGCTGCGAACGAAGATGCCCAGGTCGTCGAGACGGATCATTATCACTCCTGCAATGAAAGTGTTCACGGGCAGGGCCCGTTTTTCCCAATGACCGGACACGCCAGACTGGGTTCACGAATCAAACCATATCCAGTAGCGAGTGCCTATGAAAGCGATCAGTTTCATCCACAACGGCTTGCCTATTGAAGACCCTGCGTCTCTTCAAGACATCTTTATGCCCAGGCCGAACCCTGGGCCAAGGGACCTTCTGGTCGAGGTCAAGGCCGTGTCGGTCAACCCCGTCGACACCAAGGTGCGCGCTGGCACTTTCACCCGTGAGCCGAAAATACTTGGCTGGGACGCGGCCGGGATCGTCCGTGAAGTCGGGCCGCAGGTGACCCTGTTCAAGCCAGGTGACCAGGTGTACTACGCAGGTTCCATCGCCAGGCCCGGCAGCTACAGCGAATATCACCTGGTCGACGAACGTATCGTTGGGCATCAACCACGCAGTCTGGGTGCAGCGCAGGCAGCTGCGCTGCCGCTGACAGCCATCACCGCCTGGGAATTGTTGTTCGATCGCCTGGGTATCGTGGAGGGCGGCGGAGAGGGCGATGCCCTGCTGATCGTCGGCGCCGCCGGCGGCGTCGGTTCGATGCTGGTGCAGTTGGCCCGGCAACTGACCCGCCTGACGGTTATCGGCACAGCCTCCCGCGCCGAGACCGCAGACTGGGTGCGCGAACTGGGCGCCCATCACGTCATCGACCACAGTGCGCCGCTGCAAGGGCAACTGCGTGCCCTGGGGATCGAGTCGGTCAGCCATGTCGCCAGCCTCACCCATACCGATCAGCACTTCGCGCAACTGGTTGAAGTGCTGCGGCCGCAAGGCCGCCTGGGTGTGATCGACGACCCGCAGACCCTCGATGTCATGCCGCTCAAGCGCAAGTCGCTGTCATTGCACTGGGAGTTGATGTTCACCCGCTCGCTGTACGAGACCGACGACATGGTGTGCCAGCACGCGCTGCTTGAGCGCGTGGCCGGGCTGATCGACCAGGGCATCCTGCGCACCACTCTGGGCGAGCATTTCGGAGCCATCAATGCTGCCAACATGCGCCGTGCCCATGCGTTGGTCGAGAGTGGCAAGGCGCGCGGCAAGATCGTTCTGGAAGGCTTCTGAAACCTATTTGACAGACAACGGCGGACCGGCCGATCCGGTCCGCCAGGAGCAAGCATGCTTAAACAAACCGTGTTTCTCTGCGCCGCACTGACGGCAGGTATGTCCTCTGCGCAGGTTATCGATGCCAATGCGCTATCTGCGCATGCGCCCGCAGAGCGGGCATTCGGCAAGCTCGAACAGGTCCATGCATTCCATGACGCCATGCCGACAGGCGTCACCGTCACCGAGGCCGGGCGCATCTTCGTCAACTATCCGCGCTGGGGCGACAAGGTCCCTTTCACCGTCGGCGAGCTTCGTGACGGCGAGGTCCGACCCTTTCCGGACCTGTCGTTGAATCAGGAGGACCCGAAGGACCCCGCAAAAGGGTTGATTAGCGTGCAGAGCGTAGTTGCCGATGGCCGGGGCCGCGTCTGGCTGCTGGACACTGCGGCACCGGGGTTTCAGGCGCCGCGCCCTGGTGGCGCGAAGTTGATCGCAGTGGACCTGGCGAGCAATCGAATCGTCAAGCGGCTGGTGTTCCCGGAAAACGTGATGTTGCCCAGCACCTACGTCAATGACATGCGCTTTGATTTTCGCCATGGCGCCGAAGGCACGGTCTATGTGACCGACTCCTCGCTGCGCGGTCCAGGGGCGATCATCGTGATGGACATCGCCAGCGGTCGCGCCGAGCGCCGTCTCAGTGGTGCCCTCTCGACCTCCGTGGCACCAGGCTTTGTTCCGGTAGTCGAGGGGACACCGCTGATGGCGAGCCAGCCGGACGGCACATCGAAACCATTGTCGGTGGCGTCCGATGGTATCGCCTTGTCAGCCGATGGTCAGACGCTCTACTTCACGCCGCTGTCGAGCCGACACTTGTATGCCGTGTCCACCGCCTTGTTGCGCGACCCTGCCATCAGCGAGCAACGGCTTGCCGCAGCCGTGGAGGACCTCGGTGAAAAGGGCGCCTCCGATGGGATGGAGGCCGACGCCGAGGGCGCTGTCTATGCCGGCGATTACGAGCATAACGCCATCCGCAAGCGCTGGCCGGACGGGCGCTGGCAGACGTTGGTGCATGATCCGCGACTGCTTTGGCCCGATACCCTGTCGATCGGGCCGGATGGCTACCTGTACTTCATCGCCAACCAACTGCACCGCCAGGCGTTGTTCCAAGGCGGGCGGGACCTGCGGCAGAAACCCTATGCCTTGATGCGCCTGAAGATCGATGCGGCGCCGGCACCGACCCATTGAGCACTTGTTGATCGTCAGTGAACCCAACTTGCTCTACCGCTGTACCAGCAAGCCACGGGCGACACAGATGTGATCGGTATTTTCACTGCAGCCGTGAAAGTGTTGACGCGCAGTCCAGGTTACTCCGGGCGAGCTGCCCGCAGACACTGACACACACCTCGAGGCAGGCCTTACCGCGCCTGCCTTGGACAACCGACCAGGAGCACGATATGAACCGACAGGATCAACCCCTTGTTTCCCTTGCCATCCTCAAGGCCAGGCAGGGCCAGGCACCGGCACTGAAAGCGGCCTTGCTGGCCTTGATCGAGCCCACCCGAGCGGAGCCCGGCAACCGCGACTACATGCTGTTCGAACGCAGCGACGAGCCCGGGACGTTCTACATGCGCGAGGCGTTCGACCACCAGCAGGCCCTGGACACCCACCTGGCCACCGCACACTTCCAGCGTTTTGCCGAGCAGGCCGACCAGCTGTTGGCGGAGCCCTTGCAACTGATTTTCCTTGACCCGGTTTCATCTGCCGTTGCGCCCCATCCCTGAGGGTGCGGGCAATGCGACCGGTCAAGCGCAGACAATTCATCCAGGCCCTGGCCACTGTGGCTTTGCTGCCAGCGGCATTGGCGCGTGGGCACATGCAAGAGAGAGGGGCAAACATGGTCAGGCTCGGCGTAACCGACTTGTCTTTTCACCATGCCACAGCAGCGGTCGTGGCCCTGGTGTTGCAACGCATGGGCTTCGTGGTGGAGCGTTCCAGCGCGCCTCACGAGCGCAACTTCGAGCGGCTGCGCGAGGGCGCGATCGACATGCTCGCGTCGGCGTGGATACCTTCAAGCCATGGACTTTACAAGGCACAGGTGGAGGAACAGGTAGCAACCCGTGAGCTGGGGCTGCATTACACGCCCTATGCATTATGGGGGGTTCCCGATTATGTACCGGAATCGATGGTCGCGTCGGTAGAGGACCTGCTTGACCCCAGCGTCAGCGCACGCATGCACAAACAGATTCAAGGGATAGGGGCGGGCGCCGGCATTACCCGCTTCTCCCTGAAAATGATGGTCGACTATGACCTGGTGAGTGCCGGGTACAGTTTCCGTACCGGGACCCAGGAGCAATGCGTCGCCGCCTATGAGCAACTGGTGCGTGAGGGCAAATGGGGAATAGTTCCGCTCTGGCACCCGCAGTTCCTGCATCACAGCTATCGGATCCGCGAGCTCAAGGACCCCAAGGGTTTGCTGGGCAGTGTTGACCGGGCCGTATTGCTTGCACGGGACGACCGGCTATCGGGTTTCAGTGCCGCACAGCTGCAGGTGCTCGACAACATCCGCCTGGACAACACCATCGTGGCCGAGCTCGACCACGCCATCAACCGCCGCGGCGCGAGCCCTGACGAAGCGGCGCGCGCCTGGTTCGAGAAGCACCCGCAGGTGCTGGCTTCGTGGTTACGGCCAGTGTCCTGAATCCAGGGGCGTCGCACGGCTCCTAATCGACGACACGGTTTTGACAGATCGTCCCCTGATACACGGATCATGCGCAACTGGCGTCGGGCCTTTCGGCGAGGCTGCAGAGGAGGGCGCTCAAGACCCGAATGGGGTGGCCGCTGCGCTATCAGCGGTGCATAGGACGGATGTACTAGATAGCCCTTTGCCTTATGTTCAGGCGAGAAACTATTGCCTCGAAGAATAGGCAAAGGACTGTCCCCCATGATCGTGTTCAAGAAGCAGCTCCTGCCTGTCGCCTTTGTATGCAATGTCCTCGCTGCCCAGGCGAGCGATGTACAGATGGGCGACTTTTGGGTAGTCCACTACCAAGGTGGCTTGGGCAAGAACCAGGTGTTCGTCGCAGACGGCGACCCCAATAACATCTTCAATCGCCCAGGTGGCGCGAAATCATTGGGCGTTTATCAGCTTTACGAAGAGCCCGGCAAACCAAACTTTACGGCGTACGATGTCGAAATCGACTGTGCAAAGAACCGTGTACGCATCATGGGTGCGCAGGATCTTCGTAGTGTTTTCAATGAATTGCACAACGCCAAGTATTCCAGTCAATGGCAGAGCAAACCTGACACCTGGTTGGCGCAAAGCCGCGACTTCCTGTGTAAACCGGCTGACCGCCAGGCCCGGAAAATGGAGCGCCTGGGTGTGATGCCGGCATCGCAAATAGCCAAGGCAGGGCCGCAGCTGTTCCAGATATTGAACCGCGAGGCTGCCAAGGCAGCCATCATGCAGAAGATCGACGAAGGGTTCGCACAGATGTCTGCCAAGTAAAGCGGCCTCCAGGGAGAAGGCCTTATGAACCGATTGTTCGCATTGGGCCTGTTGGCCACATTGCTCAGCGGCTGCGCATCGCTGGAAGCCAGCAGTGCCTGGAAAGATCGCCCGGTGGGCGAGCTGATCGATTTCTTCGGCGTGCCACGGCAGGTCATGGTGGTGCCGGAAGAGGATCTGGTCGTGCTCAGGTATGTGCGCGACAGCAGCTATGTCACACGTGAAGCCGCGGGTGCTTACACGGGGCCGCAGAACGGACAGCTTGTGCACACGGAATACTGGGAGGATGTGCAGCACTCAGGCAGTTGTCAGATCGATGTGTTCGTCAACAGAGCGCGACTGGTGCAGAAGGTACGCACGAAAGGACGCTGTGCAGTTGTCGATATGGCGCCGGCAGCTCGAGCGTGATCGGCAGGCAAAACCACAGGTGATCGACACAGGAGGTCACCTCCCTTAATACGTCATTTAACAAGTGGGCGATGTCAAATGTTCATAAGCCACTCACGGGCCGGAGATTACTGACTCAAAGTCCTCGAAACGAATGCGGCCGTTCATCGATTGATGTTTATAAAACTAGCTTTATTGGCCTCAGTGCAAGACAAAGAGGTGCCTACGAAGCTCAGGGCGATTCAGAAGCTGTTCCGCAAGTATCTCGGTATCGCCAATTGATGTATTCAAATTGAAGGGCGAGTCCTTGATCAGCAACCTGGCTGATCGAGGAGAATTTTTCCAGCACGATTTAACCAAGCCGCAGAGTGTGGCTATAAAATCGCTACTGAGCCTGATCGAACAGCGCCGCGGTGGCCTTGAGCACTAGCGCTGTTGAGGCGATGAAGCGGTACTACGAAGCGTAGGTCTTCCACAGGAGGTCATTTTTATGCTAATGATGGCACTGCGCCACTGCTCGATGTGCAAGCTGCGCCTCAAAATGTCTATTTGCAGCCAAGCTAGCCCAGCCTCCAACCACTTTGCGCAGAACTTACCAGACCGTTTCCTCTGCTTTGAAAAGGAGTTTTTATGAGTACTGAAAATATTGAGACGCTTCTGGAGCGGCTTGTCGCTATCAATGAAGAGGTTTCACAAAAGCTAGATGATATAAAATATGATTTATCAGAAATAAAAAATGAGCTGAACTGGGTTGGTGAACATTCCTATGCAAAAGTTGTGTATGACGGCTTGAATAACATTGAGATGAGATTGATAGGTATTGAGTCCAATACATCTAGCTTATAGTTCGCTGGAATGTTTTAGGTGGCTGGCTTTCCTTGAACTAGTCAGTCTTGATGTGACTTTTTGCAGTTTTGTGCCACTTTTGAAAAACCTTTGATACTAATTTTTTAGAGCTGATAGGTCTGTGGCAAGTCAGGATGCATCTGCGCTTTGCTGCAGATCGCTGCTTAGCTGAACAGATTAAGCATCAGCGAACGACCAAAGGATCATTACGCCTGAAGCAGGAAGCGCTATCATCCCGCCATCAGCTCAAGAGGATCCCTTCGCGGCCGGTCTGTCCGGCACTCCCTTGAGCATCACAACAAGGAAGGTTGCGCATGGACGACATCGTTCAGCCCCCCGCTGCTCAAGAAGAAATCCCACCTAAAGAAGTCAAGATCCTTGCCACCCTTGTGGCGAAGCTGAACCTTGCCGACTTCCAGAACGCCATTCCCGTAATTCGCGAACTTCGTATAGCGAACGAGACCGAAGACCGTTTCGTTAATGCGACCCTGACATTGACCTCAGAACCTGAGGTGTTCAAGGCCAAGGTGTGGCGGATCGACGAGATTGGGGCAGATAGCTTCCGGATCATTCCTGGTCTTGATCTGGTCTTGGACGGCCCGTTGCTTAGTCGTCTGACCGAAGCTGAGCTGTCGACATTCACCTTCGTGCTTGAGGCGGACGACAAGGAAGCCGAGAGCGGCAGAAAGGAGGTCTCCCGTTTTGAGCAAGTCGTAGACCTTCTGCCCCGAAATCAGTGGGGTGGGTTGCGGCATATTCCTGACATGACGGCTGCCTTCGTGCAGCCGAATGATGCGGCAGTTGAACGACTCTTGAAGCAGACGGCTGAGTTGCTTCGCCAAAGTGAACTGTGCTCATCGCTGGATGGTTACGAGGGTGGCGCGAAGCGAGCTTGGCAGCTGGCGTCTGCGGTCTGGAGCGCCGTCGCACGGATGAAGCTCGACTATGCATTGCCGCCGGCAAGTTTTGAACAGTCAGGTCAAAAGGTGCGAAGCCCAAGCCAGATTGCCGATACTGGTTTGGCAACCTGCATGGATCTTACCCTGCTATTCTGCGCTGCCCTGGAGCAAATCGGGCTGAACCCAGTCATCGTGTTCACCCGCGGTCACGCTTTCGCGGGGTTGTGGATGAAGCCCGAGGAATTCACTACTGCCCTTGTCGATGATGTGACGGCGGTACGCAAGCGGGTGAAGCTGCGGGAACTGGTTCTATTTGAAACGACGCTCAGTACGCAGAATCCTGTCCCAACCTTCTCTTACGCAGTCGAGAGAGGTGAGAAGCAGATTGCCGAAGACGCGGACAGCGAATTTGAAATGCTGCTCGACATTCGCCGGGCTCGACTGCAACGGATCAAGCCACTCGCAAGTGCTGAGGCTCAGATCGCACGGATTGCTGATGAGGTTCCGGTGGACTCTCCGACGCTCCTGGTCGAGGACGGGGCTGGAATCCCTGATGAGATCCACGAGGTAGTGGTCGAAGACCTTTCCAAGCTCGACCCAGCAGACCGACTTGGCCGGTGGCAGCGCAAACTCCTGGATCTCTCGCTTCGAAACAACCTCTTGAACTTCAAGACAGGCAAGCGGGCGCTGAAGCTGGAGTCCCCAGATCCAGGAGCCCTCGAGGACGTATTGGCCAGTGGTCAGTCGCTGAAGCTGCTCACCCGCCCAGACCTCATGGATGGTGCTGATCCGCGGGAGCGCGCTCTGTATGAGCAACGTGAGCGTGAGGATGTTCGTCGCAGGCATGCCGAGGATGCCCTCAATCGCAGAGAGGTGTTTGTTGCGCTGACATCCAACGAGATGGACGTTCGACTCACCGAACTGTACCGAGGTGCTCGTACAGCGCTGCAGGAAGGCGGCTCCAATACGCTCTTCTTGGCCATTGGCTTCCTGAGTTGGACACGCGAGGACAGAGCAGGGCAGAAGTACAAGGCGCCATTGGTTTTGATACCGGTTACGCTGGAGCGCAAGAGCGCTCGCTCCGGATTTACCATGGTGCTTCACGATGATGAGCCGCGCTTCAACCCCACCCTGATTGAGATGCTTCGACAGGATTTCGAATTGGGCTTGGGGTCGCTGGAGCACGAATTGCCTCGGGACGATTCTGGACTTGATATCGCCGGTATTTGGAACAAGGTTGGCCATGCCATCAAGGACATCCCAGGTTGGGAGTTGAGCGAAGACGTCGTGCTGTCGATGTTCTCGTTTGCCAAATACCTCATGTGGAAGGATCTGGCCGAGAACGCTGAGCACCTGCGGCAGAGCCCAGTCGTTCAGCACCTTCTGGATACCCCACGCGATTCGTTCGTTTCGGATACACCGTTCCCAGAGGCGCAATCGCTGGATCGCGACTACGGCCCGACAGACGTTTTCTGCCCGCTGCCGTCTGACTCATCTCAGTTGGCTGCAGTGATGGCTGCAGCCAAGGGCAAAGACTTTGTGCTCATCGGCCCACCCGGTACTGGCAAGAGCCAGACGATTTCCAACATGATCGCCCAGTCGATTGCCCAAGGGCGTCGCGTGCTGTTCGTCTCGGAGAAGATCGCCGCGCTGGATGTCGTGTACCGTCGCTTGCGTGAGATTGGCTTGGGTGAGTTCTGCCTCGAGTTGCACTCAAGCAAGGCTCGGAAAACTGATGTGCTGGCCCAGCTGCAGTCCGCTTGGGAGGCAAAAGGGCAGGTCGATTCCGCTGCATGGGAGGTTGAGGCTCAGCGTCTCGCAACGCTGCGCGACAGCCTGAACATTTACGTCGAGCGACTGCACCGGCGCCATCGCAACGGTTACACCATCTACGATGCGATTGGCACGGTCACTTCGGGTGTCGATGAAGCTGTTGCCCCTGTTGGCTGGGCGTCACCTGACACGCATGACCACAAGGCCATGCTTGAGCTTCGTGAATTGGGCGATCGCCTCGAAGTGAACGCGCAGGCTGTGGGCTACAGCCTGCTTGCTGGTAATGCGTTGTCCGCAGTTGGTCAAGCGGAATGGTCACCTCATTGGCAACAACAGTTCGTGCAGGCGGCTCGTGATGTGTTGCCTGCCGTCTTGGATGTCCAGTGTGCGGCTGATCGGTTCGTTGAGTTGGCTGGGCTCCTAGCTTCGGAATACACCCCGGGTGCACTGGAGGGGCTGTCAGTCCTTTCCCAGGCACTACCCGCGGCAGCAGGACAGGATTGGCGCTTCGCGTTGCGGCCTGAAGCCCGCTCCATTTCTCAACGGCTGAGCGATGGCTGTGCGTGGGTTGAACAACATCGAGAGCTAAACGCTAAGCTTTCGCCGCTCTGGACTTCTCGCGTTGTGGCGGATGCGAAGCAGGGTATTGACCTGCTGCAGCAACGTCGCACCATATTCGGTGAGCTCAGCCCGGCCTGGCCGGAAAGTGTCACCGATGTGCTTGCTCAGGCGGTGGCACTGCTTAGCCAAATAGTAGAGCTCAAGCAGCAGCTCAGTGCGACCTATGGCGATACGATCGAATCGCTCGACATCGATTTGTTGCTGAGAGAGTGGAAGGAGGCTGAGGAATCGTTCTGGCCAAAGTCCTGGTTCGGTAAGCGTCGTATCGCAGGTTTGCTAGCCCCGACTCAAACCACTGCAGGCGAGGCCGATCAAGGTAAGGATTTAGCCACCTGGGCAGAAATACGTGCCGTGCGCCGCGCTATTGATGAGCTTGAGCCAGGGCAAGAGTGCGTTGCCGTTTGGCAAGGTTCTAAGTCTGACGCTGAGAAGCTTTCGACGTCGATCAAACTTCAAGAGGCCATTCGGCTCCAGCAATCAGACTCGGACTGGATCGATGATGGGCTCCAGTTGGTCGAGCAAGGCCAGCTGGGTGATGCATTTAAGGAAGAACTGCGACGGCTTCGCACGCTGACTCGCCTTGATAGCGATATGGGTGCCTTGTCCGACCTTGGCTCGAGCACTCAGCAGCTTTGGTGCGGCAAGGACACTAACATTGAACTCCTTACTGCAGCGCTGTGCTTCCAGGCTGAGCGTCGGGATATCGAAGAACGTGGTCGCCTTGTTGATGATCACCCAGAAGTGCAGGAGGGCCGCTGTGGAGCCTTGCTGAAAGGTGACTTCGATCTGTTGAAGGAGCGGGCAGCGGTTGAACGTGATCTGTCCGACCTGGCTGACCTGCGAGAACTGGTACCGGTCTGGAGTGACCTGAAGACCAAGCTTGAGATTGCACGTCAGGCTGTGGTGTTCCAAAGGCAGGTAGCAACTGCTGTTGCGAAGCTCGCGCTGAACCCGGAGCAGATTGCAGCTTACAAGGCTCCCCTTCAAACGCTCTTGGGCGATGGCAACGCTTTGCTAGAGCCTGAAGGTGCGATAGCTCTCGCAGGCGTTGGCCTGCGCGAAAAGCTTGCGTTGTTGCAGGAGCGTTCATCGCATCTGACTTCGATCGGTCACTTCACCGAGGCCGGTGCTGTTGAGACCTCAAACCTTTCGTTGAATGATCTCAAGAAAAATTGCGAAACCGTAGTTTCGTCCGAGGCGCGACTCAAGGCATGGTGTGCCTGGAGGAAGGTGCGCGATGAGGCCTTCGCCGTTGGCCTCGCCCCAATTGTCCAGGCCATGGAAAGCGGAGCCATCACCTCCGGAAAAGTCCGCCGCGTCTTCGAGGTGAATTATGCTCGCTGGTGGCTGAATACCACTGTCGATAACGAGGAAGTGATCCGGACATTTGTCAGCGTTGAGCATGAACAGCGTATTCGCGATTTCCGAGCGCTGGATGACAAGTTCACCGAGCTGACGAAGGACTGGCTCCGTGCTCGGCTGTGTGCTGACCTGCCAAGTCAGGACAGCGTGAGCCGCTCTTCAGAGTGGGGCTTGCTGCGTCATGAGATGGGCAAGAAAACCAAGCATATTCCATTGCGTGAGTTGATGACCCGGGCACCAGAAGCCCTCACCAAGCTGACGCCTTGCTTGCTGATGAGCCCGCTCTCGATTGCCCAATACCTGCCGCCAGCCTCAACCCCGTTCGACCTCGTCATCTTCGATGAGGCCTCTCAGATTCCGGTCTGGGATGCAATTGGTGCGATGGCGCGAGGAAAGCAGGTCGTGATGGTAGGTGACCCGAAACAGCTGCCGCCGACCTCGTTCTTTGACCGGGCTGAGTCCACTGCTGATGATGAGGATGTCGAAGCGGATCTCGAGAGCATCCTGGATGAATGCATCAGCGCGAACCTGCCGATGCGCAACCTGAACTGGCATTATCGCAGCCGTCACGAGAGCCTGATCGCGTTCTCCAACCAGCGTTACTACGGCTCGAAGCTGGTGACGTTCCCTTCGCCATTCACGGCTGATAAGGCTGTGAGGCTGTGTCCAGTTGCTGGTGTTTACGACAAGGGCGGCTCACGTACCAACCTGATTGAAGCAAGAGCCCTAGTTGCTGACCTTGTTGCTCGCCTTCAGTCACCGGCCTTCCGTGAGAGCCGTCGTACTGTGGGAGTGGTCACGTTCAACGGTGAGCAGCAGAAGCTCATCATGGACATGCTCGATGAGGCATGCCGGAGGGATCCGTCGCTCGACTCGTACTTCGCTGAGTCTGAGCTCGAGCCTGTGTTCGTGAAGAACCTGGAAAGTGTCCAGGGCGACGAGCGGGACATCATCTATTTCTCGACCACCTACGGAAAAGACGCTGCCGGCGTGATGTCTATGAACTTCGGCCCGATGAACCGTCCAGGTGGCGAGCGCCGACTGAACGTTGCAATTACGCGTGCTCGCCAAGAACTGGTGCTGTTCTCGACCCTCCGCCCAGAGCACATTGACCTTGCTCGGACGCAAGCCGTCGGGGTGCGTGACCTGAAGCATTTCCTCGAATTTGCTGAACGTGGGCCGCAGGCCTTGGCTGAAGCTAATTTCGGTAGTGTGGGTGGATTCGATAGCCCATTTGAAGAGGCAGTCGCTGCTGCCTTGGCCAAGAAGGGTTGGCAGATCCATACCCAGATTGGTGTCTCTTCCTTCCGAGTAGACTTGGGGGTTGTGCACCCTGATGCTCCAGGGCGCTTCCTAGCCGGTGTCGAGTGCGATGGGGCTACCTATCACCGCAGTGCGACTGCGCGTGATCGCGACAAGCTGCGTGAGTTTGTGCTGCGTGGACTTGGCTGGGAGATCGTTAGGATCTGGTCGACCGACTGGTGGGTTGATGCCGTGGGAACCGCAGAAAAGGTGCATCAACGTCTCACCGAACTGCTTGCCGAATCGAGGGCCAAGCAGGCGGTCATCGATGCTGCCCATGAGGCTGAGCGCCTAAAAGTCGATGCTGCCATGGCTGAAGTCATTGAGGTTGTGGATCAGGTTGCTGTTGTAGCTTCGACTTCAGCTGCCGGAGCCAATGATCCGTCTGGTGCAATGCCAGAGTTGAAATACGCCAGAGCTGCCGCGGCTCAAGCAGCAGAAGATACCGTGATTCCTTATGTGCCAGTAGAGCACCTGGTTTACAAGGAAGCAGACCCTGCCGAGGCTGTGAAGGCGGTTGATCCAGACAGATTCTTCGAAGCGAGCTACACGGCTACCTTGGAACAGATGATTGCCCATGTGGTGGCAGAGGAGGGGCCTGTGCTCGATATGGCGCTTGCACGGCGTATCGCGCGTGCTCATGGCTGGGTCAGAACGGGCTCGCGCATTCGTGATCGCGTCGATCAAATAGCGCGGGCACGATTCCGATCTCATGAAGAGGAGCAGGCAGGAACATTCTTCTGGCCGACTCATCTCGAGTCGGATATGAACGTTGTCTTTCGTAGGCCCGGTGATGACGATGCCATTCGCCCACTTGCTGAAATCTGCTTGCCCGAACTAGGTGCCTTAGTAGATGAAATGACTAAGCATGGACACGTAGGAGAGGGGCTGGTTTACGCAGTAGCCAAGGAAGCCGGGGTCGGTAAGCTTGCCCACGCGGGCCGTCAGCGTATCGAAAAAGCGATAAAGCGGATCGCAGAGTGATACTCGATAGGGCGCATTACCAGCGCCCCTTATCGATTCAGGGTGTAGCACTGTTGCTTCGAATTGTGCCGCGCCTGTGTACACACGAAGGCTAATTTGCAGTGGCAGAACAGGTCAGCAGCGAGATCGTATGCTGCTGACCTGTAAACCGTCATTTGCCGCGCGGTTTGCCAGCATCGCTCCGTTTATCGCGGACTTGACCGTCCTTGTTACGAGACCGTGGTTGTTCACCACCGCCAGGCTTTGGAACGTTCACGTTGGGGTTGAGAGGGCGACGATCTGTCATACGGAATCTCCTTGTGATGGGTTGGAAAGGGACTGTAAGATCGCTGCAGGCATCGGCCAGACGCGCTGAGCGCAACGCTCATCGTCGGCAGCGTGAGCTCGAGAAGAGGCAAAAAGAGTTCGACAAGATGGAGGCTCTGGAGCAAGCAGCGTACGAGGTAGAGGTCTATGAAAATCACATCGATCTCCTGCTTTCCATGCACAAAGAATGCTCTGAGCCGGTGCAATGGAAGAAGATCCTCTCAACGCCAGAGCCCAGGCAACCCTTGAAGGCCGGAGCGCTCGAGCAAGCCGCACATCATGCATCTGCTAGCTATCGCCCTAATTTCTGGGCACGGCTTTTCAAGCTTGAGCGTCGCCAGCGCGAAGCGCTTTTGGTGAGAATCGGCGTTGCCGCTGCCGAAGACGAAAGACTGTTTCAGGCAGAGCTTGAAGAATGGAAGACTTCACACGACGATTGGGCTGAGGAGCGTGATATTGCTCTACGTATCCTCGATGGTGACCGCCAAGCGAAGCTTGATGCTATTGAGGCTTTCGAGTCTTTGGAGGAAATCTCCCATCTAGGCTCATCTATCCAGATGATCGTCCATGAGGGCGGAGTTCTGGAAGCGAAGCTGGCCATCCACGGTTCACACGTCATCCCCTCCGAAATCAGGTCTCTGCTCAAGAGCGGCAAGCTCTCAACCAAAGCGATGCCAGCTGGACGTTTCAATGAGCTCCATCAGGATTACGTCTGCAGCTGCGCTTTGCGTGTGGGAAGAGAGTTGTTGGCGATCCTCCCGGACGACCTGGTGATCGTGACAGCGATGGATAACGTGCTCAACAGTTCGACAGGGCATATGGAGGATCAACCTATTCTCAGCGTCGCGTTCTCTCGGGCCACAGTCGATGGCCTGAACCTTGAGGCAATTGATCCGTCAGACGCGATGAAGAACTTTGTTCACAACATGATCTTTAAGAAAAGCTCCGGCTTTGTTGCGGTGTCTGCCTTGGACGCTCAACGATTCGCTGTTGCTGTATAGGTGTGGCATGGGAAAAACAATCTCCACGCTGATCGCATGTATGGCACTGCTCATGGCTTCAGCCGCGCAGGCTGAATGCTATGGAGAAGGGGAGTACATGGTTTGCTCGGACGTTGACACTGACTCAGATGGCGATGTCCATGCGAGATCTTGGGACACCCAAGGCAATACCTATCACCTAGATACCGAAACCCGTCCGTATCTTAATGGCCACGTCGTCGAGTCTACAGATAGCGAGGGCAATAGCTATTCGATCAAGTCTTGGACTGATAGCAGTGGTTCTCACACAGAAGACAGTGAAGGCAACGTGTGTACCATCACTCCGGCGGGCCAGATGATCGGTTGCGGCCAGTGAATGCAGTTCTGTAACCAACACGAAGTTCAAGGATGCGTCGATGCTTACGGCAGTTCTTCACGGTAAGGCAGGTCGAGTCGAGATTGACGGCCGAGTAATAAGTTGGCGTGAACTTTTCCGAAAGCGAGAAGATCTTCTGACTGGGGTACTGTTCGGTCGTCTGTCCTATCTGAGTGATGACGCACACGGCCAGGTTTTGAGTCTACTACTCGGCGCAGAGATTGCCTCCGCACTGGGGGCTCTTCAAGCTATCGAGTTTTGGCCGAAGTTAGGAGCAGGGAAACGTCGAGGATTTGTAGAGCCTGACGTGCTCATCGACTACCCTAAACATCAGGTGTTGGTGGAGGTAAAACCTCCCCATGCCGGTACCCAACGGCTAGCTCAGTGGCGAGCTGAGGTAGAAGCCCTTCTGCTTGAAGAGGAGGAATCGAAGCCAATTGTTCTACTCGCGCTGGGGCGAAATCCAAACCATTCGAGCGAATTGGCGGCTGCTCTTCAGGATGAGTTTGCTGACGCAGGTTTACAAGTTGTCTGCAGAGAATGGGGGGAGGTGATGAGAGGTCTGGCCTTGATTCTAGCAAAGGCAGATGTGAGGGACTCGCGCATCATCCAGGATTGGCTTGAAGCTTTTAGCCTCTTTGGAATGAACAACGATTGTGCGCCGTTCAACGACCTATTTAATCTCCTCTCGCCGGCAGACCAGTTCAGCACATCTTTTGATGTGCTTGAGGACTGGCGCGCGATAAGCCACCGAAAAATGGCGCAGCAAGCAATCGATTGGCAATCCATGATGCCGTTAGTACGTGCTCTTGAAGCGGATGAAAGAAAATGGAAATGAATCGTGAACAAGTGAATGTGCTCGTCAACCAGGTGCAGCGATCGCACCGCCTGCTCGCAGCTTTCTACAAGAGGATTCTACCGTCCTTCGACGAAATTGCAGCGAAATTCGGCAGCACCTTTTGGTTATGGGATCCTATCGATTTCGAGCGCCCTTCACGATCAGGTACTCGTCCATCTCGAAAATGGGCTTGGGACTACCTGCCACTGATGAATGCCAAATTCCTATACATAAGGTCTGACGGTGAACAGCCTGCTCTATTGGAGTTTCATCTTCATACCGAGCCTACAGTGCTGAAACCGAATCGCTCGGGAAATGGGCAGCCCGACCCACTAAAGCTTGGCGAGATGAGTCCTAACGTCAGAATTTATGCTTACTGGATAACTGATGGAGGGCAATCTGATGTCCTGGAGCAATGGAGGGAGGCTGAGTATCCTAGTGGTGATGCTCTTTCTCGATCGGTACTCACAGAGACACTTGAGGGGACATGGTGGGATGTGGAGCTCTCAGAATTCGTTGCCTCTCCAGAATCAACTGCTGAGCTCATCAGCCAATTTGTGTTTTATCCAGTAGTCTGATGAGTCTACCGCTTCAGCACCGAGACGCTTGATATTGCGGGGGACAACCTCATGAACTCGAAATTGTGTGCTTATCTGGCTCAGAGAGGCGCTGAGATAGACCAAATGAAGCGTACAATTTTGGGTATGGCAGAGGCGGGGGAGCCGCTTTTGCAGCAAGCTCTTCAAGCAATCC